>CAZEWE010000239.1:0-3430 GCA_964515765.1 uncultured Methanospirillum sp.
CATACCACTCATGGCCGTGCAATAGCATTTGCGACCGGGGTGAAGATGGCTAATCCCTCCCTGCATGTGGTGGTATTTACCGGAGATGGGGATCTTGCTGCTATCGGCGGGAATCATTTCATTCATGCCTGTCGGAGAAACATCGATATCACCGTTATCTGTATGAATAATCACATCTATGGAATGACCGGCGGACAGGGAAGTCCAACAACACCAATCGGAAAGACCTCGACGACAACGCCGTATGGTGCAGATGAAGCACCTTTTGATCTGGCAGAACTTGCCATCGCAGCCGGTGCAAATTATGTCGCACGGTGGACATCATTCCATGTGAAACAACTGACCGATTCCGTGCTGAACGGTCTTCATACACCTGGTTTCTCTCTCATTGAAGTTCGCTGTCAGTGCCCGACATCATACGGGAGGCGCAATAAATACCGTGAACCCATGGATTACATGACCTACCTGAAGTCACATGCAATCCTGAAGGAGAAATGGGAGCGGACCGCCGGGCCTGGGGATGAACTTCCCGCTGATTCATTCCTGATCGGTGAGTTCGTGAGAAGGCATCGTCCGGTTATGGGGGTGCCAGATGAGGCATGAGGTTCGGTTCTCCGGGTTTGGAGGGCAGGGAATCATCCTCTCGGCAGTCATTCTCGGCCGGGCGGCTGCACTGTATGACAACAAATTTGCAGTCCAGACGCAGGTATACGGGCCTGAGGCCAGGGGCGGAGCATCCATGAGTGCGGTCATCATCGACGATGAACCAATTCTGTTTCCAAAGGTAAGGGATCCGGACACCTATGTTATCATGAGCCAGCAGGGATTTGATAAATATGGGAAAAACCCCCGGGATGATGCGGTTATGCTTCTGGATTCAGGTCTTGTACATGACCGGCCTTCATGCACATGGGTAGGCATCCCTGCAAGTCTTGCCGCAAAGAAAGATCTTGGCCGGGAGATTGTTGCAAATATTATCATGCTTGGTGCATTAACAACCGCCACAACAGTAGTTTCCGGTCCGGCTCTGGAAAAGGCAATTCTGGATAGTGTTCCGAAAGGAACGGAGGATCTCAATATCAGGGCAATGAAACGTGGTCAGGAATTAGGTGCGGAGGGTGGATCATCATGAAACTGAAAGAGTATGAAGCAAAGGAGATACTGCAAAAAGCAGGCATTCCGATTCCCCGGGGAATTAAGGTACAAAAGGGAGCAGACTTTATTGTCAGCCCGGACATCCGGGAAGCTGCAGTGAAAGCACAGGTTGAAGTTGCCGGCAGAGGAAAAGCCGGTGGTATTCTCATGGCAGAGAATGCTCAAATCCGTGAGACGACAGAAAAACTCTTTCAGGCGACTATAAAGGGCGTTCCTGTTGAAGAGATCCTCATCGAAGAGAAACTTCAGATCCAGCATGAGTACTATCTCTCAATTACCATCGATCGGTCTCAAAAAGCACCGGTCATCCTCTTCACCACCGAAGGAGGAGTGGATATTGAAGAAGTCGCACAAAAAAATCCAGCAGCAATTCGAAAAGCAACTGTTTATCCTCTTCTCTCCACCGTTCCCGGGTACACTCTCCGGTACCTCCTGAATGGTGCCCCAAAGGAGATAGGAGGCATAATCCAGAAATTGTATTCTGTCTTCATGGCACATGACGCATTGCTTGCTGAAATAAACCCTCTTGTTATGACTCCTGACGGTCTTTTTGCGGCAGATGCAAAGCTGATCCTTGACGATAATGCACTGGCCCGTCATGGCATTCAGGAGAACCGCGATCTCTCGCAGCGAGAACGTCAGGCTGCAGCGTATGGATTTTCTTTTGTAGAACTGGATGGGAACATCGGTGTTATCGGGAACGGTGCCGGGCTTACCATGGCAACCGTCGATCTCATCAACCGGATGGGCGGCAGACCGGCAAACTTTCTGGATGTTGGTGGAGGAGCTGACCGGGTCAGGGTTGCCCATGCCGTCCGTCTGCTTGGGTCCATGCCGGATGTAACGGTTATCATTGTCAACCTGCTCGGGGGTATCACCCGGTGTGATGAAGTGGCAGCCGGTATCATCGAGGCAGGTGTCAGCCAGAAGATCATCGTCCGGTTAGCCGGGACCAATGAGGCAGAGGGAAAAGCCCTTCTCTCATCAAAGGGATATCTGATGCTTGATACGATGGAAGAAGCGGTGACTGCTGCGGTGGAGGCTGCATCATGATTTATGCGGATAAAAATACCGGCGTCATCGTCTGTGGTGCAACCGGGAATCAGGGTTCATTTCATATTGACCGGATGAACCAGTATGCCCGCTCGATCGGCGGAAGAGGAGTGGTGGCAGGGGTGACTCCGGGAAAAGGCGGTCAGGAGGTTCACGGAGTCCCGGTATACAATACCATCCTCGAAGCAGCAGAGGCACAGAATGCAACTGCCGCAGTTTTGTTTGTTCCTGGTTCTGCAGCAGGAGACTCTGTCATGGAGGCTGCTGATGCCGGGCTTGACCTTGTGGTAACCATTACAGAGCACATTCCGGTTCATGATGTGATGCATGCAGTCACCTATGCACAGATGCGGGACTGTACCGTCATTGGTCCGAACTGCCCAGGTCTCTTCTCTCCTGGAGAGATAAGCATGGGTATTATGCCTGCTCACCTGGCAACCCGTGGTCCGGTTGGCGTCATCTCCCGGAGCGGGACTCTCACCTATGAAGTAGTCCACGAGCTGAGCCGTGCAGGAATCGGCCAGAGTTCTATCATCGGTATTGGTGGTGATCCTATCATTGGACAGACTTTTGCCGATGCACTTGAACGGTTTGCAGAAGATCCCCTGACTAAAGCGGTCGTCATTCTGGGAGAGCTTGGTGGAAATCTTGAGGAGGAAGGTGCACGGTCCGCTGAACTACCGGTAGTCGCCTTTATCGCCGGAACAACTGCACCGGCAGAGAAGAGAATGGGACATGCAGGAGCCATTGTCACCGGGGGTGAGGGAGACGCAAATGCCAAGATTGCACGGCTTCGGGATATCGGTGTCCCGGTGGCAGACCGGCTTTCTGAAATTCCTGCAATGATTCGAGGGGCTATTTGAATGGCAATCATGGAAAATCTTCGTCGGGGTGAGGGAGAAGACCCTGGCAGTGGGAAATATAACCCGTTCCGCATCCTGGAGATCGGGGAGAGCATGATCCGGTATTGTGATGGGATCCGGATCAAGGATTATAATTTTCTTGCGATTCTGACCAGTGACCGTCTTGTTCTGATTGAAAGTGCCCAGCAGAGTGCAGGAACCATTGCAAAAGAGATACCAGTCTCCATGATCCAGGGTGCTGAGATGGAGCGGGATGAAAAGAATCGTCCTTCACTTGCGGTATCCATGGAGGTCGGTGGTCAGACCCGTCTTATGAAACTGGTGTTTACCGGACTTATTGCTGAACCAGAGACTGAATG
>CAZEWE010000240.1:0-3422 GCA_964515765.1 uncultured Methanospirillum sp.
ATGCCTTTGACCTGATGTACTCGAGGAAGGTAGAGCGGCTTCCTGTTGTTGACAGCGAAGGGACGCTGACCGGTATCATCTCCATGCAGGAACTCCTGGAAAAACGCCAGTTCCCCCAGGCGATTCGGGACGATAGCGGAAACCTCCGGGTTGCAGCTGCAGTCGGACCCTTTGACCACGCACGGGCCATGCTCCTTGTTGAAGCAGGGGTTGATGCCATCGTGGTGGACTGTGCCCATGGTCATAACCTCAATGTCGTAAAGAGTGTCAGGGATATCAAGGGAAGTGTCCAGGTTGATGTGGTTGCAGGAAACATTGCAACAAAGCAGGCAGCAGAAGCCCTTGTTGATTCGGTTGACGGTCTGAAGGTGGGAATTGGTCCGGGGTCAATCTGTACGACACGGGTGGTTGCGGGTGTCGGTGTTCCCCAGGTTACGGCCATATCTTCGGTTGCTGAGGTGACAAAAGAGGCCGATGTTCCGATCATTGCTGATGGTGGTATCAGATTCTCCGGAGATGTTGCAAAGGCCATCGCCGCTGGTGCAGACTCGGTTATGATGGGCAATCTCTTTGCCGGAACTGATGAATCCCCCGGCCAGATTGTTACTATCCAGAGCAGGAAGTACAAACAGTACCGGGGCATGGGATCTCTTGGAGTCATGAGCACCGGTGTCTCTTCTGATCGATACTTCCAGAAGAAGGAGATCGGAAAGACGAAGTTTGTGCCTGAAGGCGTTGAGGGAGTAACGCCCTATGTCGGGCCGGTCGCCGATGTCATCTACCAGATGATCGGTGGTCTGAAGTCAGCGATGGGATACACCGGATCGCGAAATATTCAGGATATGCACGAAAAGACCAGGTTTATCAGGATCACCCAGGCCGGGTATCATGAGAGCCATCCGCACAATATTACCATCACTGACGAAGCTCCCAACTATAGAATATAATAAATACTCTTTTTCACTAACATAGAGTTAGTGATGTTGGAACAGGCAGAGCTTGCCCGGCTTCTGGATATCCTGGGAAACCGGAACCGGAGAAGGATCATAGAACTCCTTCGGGAAAAGCCCTGTTTTGTGACGGAGATCTCTGAACGGCTGATGATATCGCCCAAAGCTGTCATTGATCACCTGCAGATGCTCGAGAATGCTCGAATCTTGGGTTTTCGAAATGATGACCGCAGAAGAAAGTATTACTACCTTGAGCATGACATCAGTATCCAGGTACATCTGGATGTCCAGAGCCATGAACTGGTCCCGGTTGTGCTCTCCGGTGAACAGCGCCTCCTTATCTCCCTGCAAAAACTCAGGCAGATGATTCATGAACGTGATGAAATTGCCCGGAAGTTAGAGGAGATGGAGCGGGAGATAGATCACCAGATAAGCGAGGTTCTCCATGAAGGCAAACGGGCCGGAAGTGGAGAAGAAAGTTTGCTGGTCTCTGTTGCTCTCGCACACGGCGCAAAGAATACTGAAGAGATACGGGACATGACAGACCTTCCTCCGGAGACGGTTGATAGTACCCTCCGCCAGTTGATGGACGAAGGTATCGTATGCAGGAAAGGAACAGGATTAGAACTCCGAGGTATTTATGCCGAATAATCCCTACGATGACCTGCTCAAAAACCTGGTAAAACTGCTTGAGCAGATCACATCATTAGAACAGAATATGCGAAAGATGCAGGACGGAGCACCGGCGAAACCAGGTATTATCGGATGTGCAATCATTACCGGAGCACTGTCCCCCCAGGATCCCGGTATTTTTGGGAACAGGCATGAGCAAAAACCCGGTCTTGCCTATGAGATGGTCGATGCAGGGATGACTGCCTACCTCACCGTTCAGCTCCCCCCACACCTCTCCATTGAACCATGTGTGGAGTTTGCTGAGCGCAGGTGTAATATCAGCACGCAGGGCCTGTCAGGGAGCATTGATCTCCAGTTTCCCATCATTCCGGAAACCTCCTCATGGACGTGTCTTAATGGAGTGCTGGATGTCGTGCTGGAAAAACGACCAGAAGAGCCGGCAGGAATGGATCCTGAATTTTTTGCCGGGGCAGAATACTCCTAGACTCACCTTCTTTTTTGATCTCGTTTCAATTGGTATATCATCACCGCTGACCGATACTCTTTTATGATCGTCGTGATAGGTGGCGGACCGGCGGGGCGGTACGCGGCCATGCGGCTTGCCAGAGCAGGAAAAAAGGTTCAGCTGATTGAAAAACGGTCAGCGGGGGTCGGAGGACAGTGTCTGCATCAGGGGTGTATGACCATTTGTGCCTTAAACGATGTTGCACGGTTCATACAGCAGGCACGGGTATATCAGAAGTATGGATTTATTGGTTCACCTGACGGGTTTTCGTATCCGGTTCTGATTCAGAAGATGCAGGAGACCATCAGAATTATTGCAGGGGTTCTTGAGGAAGAGACAAAACAGGCCGGAGTTGAAGTCATTCGTGGTTCTGCTGAGATCCAGGGGTCAACGCTCCTTATCGACGGTGTTGATACTCCCTTTCAGGCAGTCATTGTTGCTTCTGGAGCACACCCACGGATACCGGAGATATCGGGCTGCTGTCTTCCGGGTGTCTATACTGCCCATACCATCCTCTCAATGCCAAATCTTCCAAAACGAATGGTCATCATCGGCAGCGGTGTCATTGCAGCAGAGTTTGCCTATATCTTCAGTTCCTTTGGATCTGAGGTGACCATCCTTGCGAGAAGCTCGTTACTTCGGACATTTCCTGAGCAACTGGTGAAGGAAGCAAGAAAGGATCTCAGTCAGGTTACTCTTGAGGAGCATGTCACGGTTGCAGGAATCACCGGGCAGAATGGTGTCACCGGGGTTATCGTTCGGGAGAATGATGGAATGCGGGAGATTGCAGCCGACGCAGTTCTCCTTGCTGCCGGGATGATCCCGAATACCGGGTTTATATCTGGTATTGCCTGTGGTCCGGATGGTGCCCTTCTGGTCAATGATCACATGGAGACCTCCGCTCCCGGTATCTATGCAGCCGGGGATGTTACGGGGACCGGGTATCTGACACCGGTTGCACGTCACCAGGGACGAAGAGCTGCCGACGCAATCCTTGGAAATTCCTTTGAACCTGACCCGCTTGCAATTCCCCAAGCCATAAAGCTCAAACATGATCTGGCATATTGCCGAAGACCAGGAGAGGTCAGGAAGGGACTTTCTATACCTGGACCGGCAGGCCCGGGCACTTTCTGGGATGTTACAAATCATCATACCGGTTCTGCAACCATTGAGTTTGACGAGAACGGACTGTTGACCGGTCTTGCAGAAGCCTCTCCTGCAGCGTCTGTTGCCATGGCATACCTTGGATGGATGATGAACAGTGATATCAGAATTGATGAATTTGAAAGGTTTATTGAGGTTCACCCATCTCCTGACGGGATTCCCTGGCTGCT
>CAZEWE010000241.1:0-2140 GCA_964515765.1 uncultured Methanospirillum sp.
AATCCATACTCCTTGTTCCTATCCAGATCGGAGAAGTAACAACAGGGATTCTGGGTCTTGATACGTTGCTACAGGAAACATCCTGGATTGATGAAGAAATAAATACTTTCCGGATATTTGGTCAGGTAATAATCAACGCTATCATACGAAGAAAAGGAGATCAACAACTTGTTGAAAGCGAGGAGCGGTATCGAAATGTCGTTGAACAACAGACCGAATTCATATGTCGATACCACCCTGATGGAACACATATCTTCGTTAATAATGCGTACTGTACGTATTTTGGGATCTCACCTGATGAAGTAATTGGTAAAAAATTTAAACCAATAATGCCGAAAGAAGATCTCAAAGAATTATGCCAATATTTTTCAAACCTTACCCCTGAAAACCCTGACGGAACTATTGAACACCGGGTGATATTTCCCGATGGGGGAATCCGGTGGCACCAATGGTCAGACCATGCAGTTTTTGATGAACATGGAACCTGTGTTGAATATCAGTCCGTTGGTCGTGATATTACTGATAGAAAACGGGTAGAAATTAATCTTGTACAATCAGAGGAACTCTATCGGACGGTATTTGAATCAACCGGAACGGCCATGATGGTGCTGGATGAAGATACGTCCATTATTTCTGCAAATCATGAAATGGAACGAATATCCGGGTACTCTCGTTCAAATCTCGAACATTCGATGTCATGGACCAGTTTTGTTTCTCCTGAAGATTTGAAACGGATGTATGAATATCACCAGGACCGCCGGAAAGGGGCATCGAATATTCCCTCACAATATGAATTTACCTTTATCACCAGGGATAACCAGAGAATTCGCTCATTTATCACGGTTGGTATGATCCCTGATACAAAACAGAGCGTTGTATCAATTATTGATATTTCCAGGCTTTCAGATACTGAACATGCACTTCGGGAATCAGAAGAAAAATTCAGAAAGCTGGCTGAATCTTTGTCACTCGGAGTTTACATCATTCAGGATGAGAAATTCCTTTATGCAAACCCCTATATTGTGTCACTCCTTGGATACACTCTTGAAGAACTCTGTTCCCTTCCTTTCCTATCGTTCTTTCTTGAAGCAGATATTCCGACAATCAAAAAATCAATGGAGGATCGTCTGACTCATAAAACATCATCAGTCGTTTATCATGTCCATGCTAAAACAAAGCGTAAAACGATTATTTTAATTGAAATTCAGGGTTCAATGACATATTACCAATCAAAGCCGGCTTTTATCGGAATCTTTAAAAAATTATGGGAAGAACATGAATAAAATGAACAATCATTCCAACCTGCATGACTATTCGATGATAAGATATACGCCTTCACCCCTCGTTCTGGTGAAAGAGGGCCAGATAAAGGAGATATCCTTGTTGGCAGTACGCCTCCTAGGTGGGGAGACACCTGATCGGTATATTGACATGGATTTTTGCACGACATTTCAAATCCTCCCCCAGGAGAGGGATCGTTTTCATGCTATGTATAGAGAGGCCGTGAACAAACCGATGAGCATAAGTGAAGAATCAGGGAGATTTTCAGTGACTGGGCCTGATAAAAATCCTGGGGAAATTTTCCTTACCTTCTCATCATTCTCAACATTTTCATTGAATGATAAGGATTTGGTTCTGATTGGTCTTCAGGTCACTCCTTCAGGGATCGGGGATCATGATAAAAGTGCTCTGTCAATACGAGATAACGATGCGATTTTTAAGGATAATCCGGCCCTGATGCTTATCCTGGATCCTTCCTTTGACATCATTGATGTAAATAGTGCATGGATACAAAAAAGTGGATATTCACGTGTACAACTCCTTTCAATGAATTTAAAAGATCTCTCGGTCTTCTCCCGTTCAGGTGACACTATCGACCGTGCAATCAGAGAGAAACGGGCGATTTCAGGAGAGATGGTTCTGGATACTCCAAATGGAAGGCTTGCCCTGGTATATCATTATACTCCGGTTTTTCATTCAAGGGACAGGAATGAAATTGAAAGCCTTCTCGCTGTATACTTTGATGTAACCGAAAATCGGAGTCTGCAACGAAAGAATCAGTTGATGATCGAAAAAAATCCCACTCTTTTCTTCATACTGGATAAAAGCCTTAATATAACTGAAGCGAACCCTTCCTGGG
>CAZEWE010000241.1:2240-3403 GCA_964515765.1 uncultured Methanospirillum sp.
GATAAAAGCCTTAATATAACTGAAGCGAACCCTTCCTGGGTAACTGTCAGTGGATATTCCATGGATCAACTACTTTCAATGAAACTAACCGACTTTAAGGTGTATGAACGTTCAGGAGGGAATATCATGGATGCATTTACGAAAGGTGCTGAAGTGACCGGTGAACTGGGGGTTATCGTCCCGAAAGGAAAACTTCACTTGCAATTCCATTATGTTCCCCTCCCCTCAGAAGATGGCACAATTAATGAGATTCTTGCAGCATATTTCGATATTTCGTCCATTAAGGCCCTTGAAAATAAAAATCAGATGATTATTGAAAATAATCCAGGGCTGATATTTATTCTTGACAAGGACCTTAAGATTATCCGTGCAAACAAAACCTGGGTAGAGTTAAGTGGATATTCTCAAGAACAAATCCTTTCCATGAAACTTACTGATTTTAAGATTCTTGAACGAAAAGGTGAGGATTTCAGACTTGCGTTCACAAAAGGAATCGCTGTGACTGGAGAACTTCTGGTTGAAACACCAAAAAAGAAGTTATACCTGACGGCCCATTACCTCCCTCTTCCAGATGAGAATGGAAAAATTGATGAGGTTCTTGGAGTATATTTTGATATTACCACTATCCGGGAACTTGAGCAGAAATTGCAGAAGAGTATTGGTGAGATAGCCGATACCTTATCCGCTCTGGCAAATAAGAATCTCTCGGTTTCAACTCCGATATATGATGAAGATCCACTTATCGGGGTGAAGACAGATCTTAATTCATCTATCCAGGCGATACATGATGTCCTCGTCACCATTCTAACTCAAAGTAAATCTCTTGCTCAGTCAATTGAAGATATCAGCAGAGCTACGGTGGACCTCACGGAGGGTTCACACCAGGTAGCATTGATCAGTCAGCAGGCATCACAGGAGATCTCAGATCAATTGCAGGAGTTGGATCGCGTTTCGAATGAGATTACTGACCTTTCTGCATCGATTGAAGAGATTTCTGCAAGCGCTCAGGATGTTAGGAAATTAGTTGCTCAAATAGCTTCGAATGGGAATCAAGCCGTTCATCAGGGGAATGAAGCAACTGAAAAAATGAAGATCGTAGAAAAAATCTCCCGTGAAGCGACTGATCAGATAATAACCCTGAATAACCGGATGAACGAAGTAGG
>CAZEWE010000242.1:0-3400 GCA_964515765.1 uncultured Methanospirillum sp.
TGAATCGGAACATTATCCATCCGGTACACAATTCCCGGAACCTCAACTCCGGATATCCCCACTGGAATATGTAGATCGGCGATATCTGCAGCCATGCTTAAATTTGGATCAATCGTAATCCAGGGATGCTTCTTTAGATGTTTCACCGCTTCGATGGGGAAATGAGCGGCAGCATCTGTTCCGATATTAATAAAGAGATCAATCTCGTCTCGAATTGCCAGATCAATGGTACTGGTCTCTCCGGGATTCATTTGAGCACAATCTCCTTTCGTCAGGTCAACACAGTACGGAAACCCATAGGTCCAGGACCAGACCTTGTTCGGTCCGGCTACATTAAAATGACCCCTCATTGCAAGGATTGACCATTTTGAAAAATTATTCAGGTCTCGCATGAGTGAAATGGCGATGTCAACGTTATGATTCCGGCCATCGGTATGGGTAAGTCCCATGCCAAAAAAGCACACGCCGAACTTCGCTTCTTTCATTATCTTCGCAACTTCAAGGATGGATTGTTTCGGGATACCTGCGACCATCTCCGGAATATCTGATTCGTGTCCGTACATGACCATCCGGAGGGCATTGAAAAGTTCATAATCCTGCCCCTGATTGATCTGAAGATGGTAATCTGCAACTCCAGCAGTGTCAGTTTTCCTGGGATCAACCACTATGACCGTCCTCTCCAGATGCCCGTTTCCTCTGAAATGACCCAAAGGATATATTGCATACCTGGCCATGTGCCTTGGATGGGCATGAACCGGGTTCGCCCCCCAATAGAGGATGACATCGGCCCGGTTTTTCACTTCACCAAGGGTGCAGGTCGGATGGCCATTATCGAAAAACGCCATGAGGGAGGGACCATGACAGATGGATGCACAATTGTCAAGAATACCTCCCCCAAGTTCCATGAGGTGTGCCGCTGCCCGTTGCGCTTCACAGGTCGTCGATCCAAATCCATACATCAGGGATTTTTTCGCATGCAATAATGCCCGTGCAGCATAATCAAAAGCCTCTTCGTAGGAAATTTCTCTTATACTCCCGTCCGGCTGGCGAAGGCGTGGCAGGGTAATCCGTTCATGATTTGTCGCCTGAAGAAAAATCTCAGTACCAATAGCACAGGCATTCTCAACCTCCAGGATCTTCTTCCCGTCATCAGAGACGATAACCTTGACATCATCACAGGAACAGCCGCAATAGGGACATCCGATTCCTTCAAGAACTTTGGGCATCTATCCTCCGCATACCAACTGATTCATACAGCAGATCACGGGCACTCCGGACCGGTGTTCCGGGGGCAGGGGTTACGGTAACCGGGAACCCGCTGTACTGGGGCACTCCGGTTGAAAAAGTATTACAGGGAACGATCTGGTTTGCCCAGATTCCCTGCCTGATGTGACATACTCCTTTCGGGAGCTCCTGCTTTCCGACTATGGCAGTAACTACTACCTCGCCACACTCACTCACCACTTTGACCGGGGAATTTTCTTCTATACCTATCTGGAGCATATCAAGATCATTCATCTCAATAATGCTACAGGCTTTGAAGTATTCACTGGAGAATTTCCCTATCTCCATGGCTACCCCTTCTTCTATAGACCGGTGCGTTATCATGGTCAGCGTCTTTTGATATATCATAGTCACAAAGTCATTCGGAAAAAAGGAAAAACGTTCTGATTACGATTCTCCAGGTGGTTCAATACCCGGTTCATGAGGACTTTTCGGTCGTAATTTATAATTGGCGTGGGTAGTGGTATATCGCAGATGTATTCAGAATTCATTTCAGGCTCTTTATGTGTTGGAAGGGTAATCTCACCCGACATCCAGTTCGATCGGCCGTGGATTATGAACATTTTCATCAAAGACTGCATAATTTTCAAAACTGACCGAGTAATTTCTCATGAACTTTTCTTTAATGTCATGCATAACCTGGGCATTCTCTGCCATGTTGACTTTCGTCCAGAGGGTGTACTTCAGTGGTTCAGCTGTAATCTTACCATCTCTTACCACGATCACGCCTTCCTTGATGGTGTATGCGGTATTCTGGAATGCCTCCTCAATGACCCCCGGTTCAGAGGGCAAAGCGTCTGCATCCAGGTTGTAAATTGCCACATTCCCATCTGCTCCCTCTTGAAAGCTTCCGAAAATGCTGGAGAGACCAAGAGCTTTTGCCGGCCCTGCCCTGGTCATCTGGGCAATTTCATACAGGTCAAGTTCACGGTCCATTGAAGCAATATTGCTTGCAGCGATCACCTTCTTCTTGAATTTCATACTGTTAAGGGTTTCTTCCCGTGCCTTTTGTGACATCAGCCAGGTGATAACACGGGGGTACCTGGTGAAAGGTCCGGCATTTGGATGGTCGGTAGTGATGTGAACCCGCATCATATCTTTCGCATAGAGTGCGATCTCAAGACCAATGGCCCATTGAATGCCGGAAGCCCTGATGTCTTTGTTATAAATATGGGGGACGACCCCTGATCCGGTTTCGACCTCCACGTCAATATTCGCCCATTTCAGGTGGTTTAATGCACAGAGATGGTGTTCAAACGGGCCATCGGCGGTCATCGTGGTAGTTTCATCAAGAGTAACCTGGCCCATATCCACAGTAATACCTTTGTGCTGGTTCACATAATCCATGACTTCCTTTGCACCTGATTCGAAGTCTGCCCATGAACTCCCTTTATAGGCATGGAATTGAAGATGAGTGTTATGGAGCACCTGCTCCCTGCCAAATTTGTTTTTGGTCTTCACCCCTTCTGTAAGTTTCAGGATGTCAAGGGTATCCTTGTAGTTGCCAGGATTTCCCATGTTATTTCCATGGATGTGGACCGAGTGTGGGAGACCCAGGAATTCGTTCGCTTCAATAAGGCCGGTGATGATCTCTGCTGGAGTAATATCAAAGTAGGGAACCGGGTCATGAATGGATATACAGTTCTTCCCCCATGCCCATGCTTCAGTTCCACCAGGATTTACCACCTTTATTCCAAAACCCTTTGTCGCCTGAAGCAGCCAGGCGATGTATGCAGCATTATTCTCCAGTTCCCGGTTCCTGATATACTCAAAACAAAACCAGTTATTTCCAAATACCGGTAATGCAGACTGGTCGATAATGGGAGTGTCACGAAACTCTTCATGCACGTGCGGGGCAAAGAGTGGTGGCATCGCTGCTTCATTGGCGAATGTGTACCCCATTCGGGCATATGCGTACCCGGTCTTCCAGGTGGAAGGAATAGAAAATCCCATCTCCATTCGCCTCCCCTGTTTGAGGACTCCACCCCTGACCTCTCCACGGAAAAACTTATCCTCTGGACGCATCTCCCGACCGACATTCACTTTAGGCCCGGCAATATGAGAATGTATATCAACACCCCCGGCCATGACGGTCTTCCCGGTAGCATCAACAATA
>CAZEWE010000243.1:0-3395 GCA_964515765.1 uncultured Methanospirillum sp.
GCGGTAATAAGGACTGCGGCCCCGAGGACCGCCCCTATTATCATGATTGACGATGAGATAGCTTCGCTTGCCATATCGGCAGTTACTCACGGGAGGGAATATACTCAAACTCTGAGTCATCCTCTATCAGGTTATCTGTCTCCTCAATCCGGCCTGATGGCATTGCCATCTTTCTCTTCTCAATCAGGACATCAAGCATGTCACGGTCAAGACCCGGATCCTCAGGCTGTAATATCCGGTTGAGTTCATAGAGTGCCAGAACAAATTCATCCGCCTTCATCTCATGGACTTCACCGATGGACGGTGCCATAAGTCGGGCAATATCTTTCACCTGTTTACAATGATCATCGGAGATATGACCCATCTCCTTGTACGATTCAAGCATGAGGTCAACCCGGTCATGCCCGTATCGTTTCACATTATTTGTAGTCCATTCAAACAGGCTGTATACTTTCTGTATCTTCACCTTCTCACGTGGCTTTTTCGGTTTAACTGATTCTGCAACCGGTGCAGGCTGGGTAAACAACTGATTCCTGAGCGCTTCAAGCATCCCTTTCTCCGCTGCCAGAGAAGACAAGGCTGATGAGACACTGGCTGCTCCCCCACCCAGACCTGCAGTCATTCCCATATCCGGCTGTCCGACCGGTTCAATCGCTTCTGGTTCTTCTGACACTGACATCGACCCCCCATCCTCTGAAAAACCCCCACCAGATGGTTCCTCATCATAATCATCGATATATCCCTCCATGGGAGTAGGAGCTGAGGTATGTTGCCCCACAAACTCCACCGGGTTCCCCTTTAACGCCTGAACAAGCGGGTTCTCCGCATCATTCATACGTTCCCGTATATCGATGAGCAGGCGTTTAATAGAGGTCTTCAGCAGCTCAACCTCATCCCTGAGTTTAAGCAGTTGAATCTCTGGATCTTCGGCAGATGCCGAAGAAATGATGCTGTCGACCTGCGCCTGGTTGACTGGCATAATGATGTAATGATTGCAACCGGAAGTATAAATACATTTTTTGAACTTTTAGATTAAGATTTTTTTTTGAAATGGAGCCCGAAAATTGATGCAAATTCTTCGAAAAAAGAAGAGAGGATTAAAAAAATTCAGACATAAAATTGGGTATGATCGTTCTCATCTCATACAGAGATTCTGCAACCGTCGAATAGGAAGAAGAGTTAATTTTTCCAGATGAGGGAAAGCAGGATTTACTAAATAGCCACAAACATTATTTCATTCTATTCCAACCGTGTACTGAATGAACAGAATAGTCCCTCTCATCATTTTTTTTGTAATTCTCATCCTTGTCCCCATAACTTTTGCAGAAACGGATGAAATGACTGCAGATGAGCATTACCTGATGGGGAATGCATTGTCCTCCTTCGGTCAGTATGAGAATGCCACGAATGAGTACCGGCTCGCTCTGAAGATGCGCCCGGGGTTTTCCGATGCACTCAATAACCTTGGGATCGTCTTAAACAGGCAGGGAAAATTTGAAGAGGCCATGGAAGTTGCTGACGAAGCAGTCAGAGTCACCCCACAGGATGCCGATGCATGGTATAACCGGGGAGTCACGCTCGGGAAACTTGCACGGTTTGAGGAAGAGGTAGACTCATACAGACAGGCTCTTAGTATCCGCCCGAATTATTCCAGTGCATGGGAAAATATGGGTGCCTCGTACTTTGACCAGGGTAAGTTCGAGGAGGCTATTGCAGCGTATCTGAATGCAACGACCTATGATCAGAACAATGCGGTCGGATGGTATTATATCGGAACCATTTACGAAAAGATCGGACAGAATACAGAGGCCGTTGATGCATTTGAAAAGGCAATCAGTATCGATCCAAACCTTACCATGGTGCAGTCCCGTCTGGATACGGTGAAGAAAAATATTACCTCATCCGCTGGAGATGAGGAAAAATCTTCAGAAAATACAACTGAAGATAACTCTTCAGAACTTTTTTCCGGGCTCCTGAATATTCTGAAATAAATTATCCAATACTCATTTTTATAACACCAGTAATCAGCAGGAATAAAACCGGCTGATGAATGAGATAAATCAGAAGGGAATGCCTACCCAGATAAGCCAGATATAATACCGGTTTATGAGGGACACCCAAATCATATCGCGGATTGCTGAAAGGAAAGAGAAACCTCCCTGCAGATAATCCAAGAAGAAATACGGCGAGCCAGGGAATAAGTGGTGCATAGTCAATGGAATAGAAATCTTCCGGGAAGATACCGGACCATGCCAGCCATAATGGGCCAGAAGGAAGGAGATCGGTATATGCAATGAAGAGAAGAGCAGCTGCCAGGAGAAGTCCTGCATATCTCATCCGATAGAGGAGAGGGGTCAGAATAAGTGCTGTTCCTATGAGGTGCAGGATACCAAATACCACATATCCCTCCCCATCCATTACCAGCCAGGTGACAATAGTAATACCTATACCAATCAGGAGAAGTTCTCCTCCACGCCTGAAGAATGCAGAAATCTGATCCTTTATATCGGGAGTTTTTTCCGCTTTCAGGTGTGCCGATATTCCTGCAATACCGATGAATGATATCGTAGTGAGCATCCCGAAGATCCGAAGGAAACCAGAATAGGGATCAGGTCCTGGTAATCCGATAAATGAAAGATCGACAAAAAAGTGAAAAAATATCATCATGAGGATTGCAATACCACGACAGGCATCCAGCTCTGGATATCTGCCATGGAATGATCCCATGAAGTCTTATACCTGGGTTTTTCCACAAACCGGACAAAACTTTGCAGAAGCAGGTACCCGCGAACCACAGTGCATACAATATCTGCTTTTGCCGCTGCTCCCACCGACAGGAAGGGCAGTCCTCCTTCTGAACCGGATCGGTCCAAGGTCAGGTTTTTCTAAGGATATTTGAATTGAGTCCGTGCCGGGTGTCGGGACTGATATTCGCTGTTTCTCTTTTTTAGGAGTTGGTACAGGTTTTTCAGAAACGAGTTGCGGGGTTGGTGCAGGTACCGGAGCTACAGGTGCAGGAGGAGTCGCAGGAGGAACCTCAGTGGGCACAATAACCGGGATAGGGGGAGACACGGATTCCTGTTGAGGTTTGATGACAGGTGTTGGTGCCGGTACCTGCTTCACCGGTTCAGGGATCTGCTCCTGAATGACCTCTTCTTTCGGTGCAGGTGAGACAGCCTCTGCATCTATTATCGGAGAAGGAACCGGTATGGGTGCCGGTATCGGTGACGCAGGGGGGGAGACCGGTATCGGGGCTGGTTCAGGGACGACCTGGGGTTCTGGTTCCGGAATGGTTACCGGTTCAGGAGGATATCCATTAATAGCGGCAAACCATTCACGACATTCAGTCTCTGGTTCAGCAATAAGTCCGGTAAACACCAGTTTCATAAGACGGG
>CAZEWE010000244.1:0-3382 GCA_964515765.1 uncultured Methanospirillum sp.
AGATCGGGGTTGATGACGGGGAACGGATAAAAGCAACTACCGATGGGATTTCTGTTGTGCTCCGCGTCATTTCAGATGAAACGATAAAGCGGGGGACCGGATTTCTCCCGCTCGGGCCCTATGCCAATGCTCTGGTTGATGGCACCACTCACAGTACGGGGATGCCTGACTTTAAAGGATCAGAGGCTGATATAGAAGCAACCGGAGAGAAGGTATCAACGGTTGGAGAACTGATGCAACATCTGGGAGGTCTCCCCTATGGAAGATAAAATCAGGCATGTGATCTGTCCCTATTGCGGATGTCTCTGCGATGACATCCTGATAGAGATGACCGACGGGAAGATATCAGGAGTTGAGAATGCCTGCACTTTGGGTGCCCATAAATTCCTTGATGATGCAGGAAACCGGCTCAAGGGCCCGATCATGCGAAAGGGGGATGAGTGGGTCGATGTCTCCTATGATGAAGCAATCGAGTACGCAGCAAAAGTGCTGGCAGATGCAGACCGCCCTCTCCTCTATGGCTGGTCAGGATGTGCGACGGAAACACAGGCAATCGGCGCACATCTTGCTGAACTTATTGGCGGGGTCGTGGACAGTACCACATCAGTCTGTCACGGACCATCGATCCTCGCAATTCAGGAAGTAGGACATCCGGGCTGTACCCTCGGACAGGTGAAAAACCGGGCAGACACCATCATATACTGGGGGTCGAACCCCATTGAAGCCCATCCCCGCCACCTGAGCAGGTATACCAATTATGCTGACGCCTATTTCTTCCATAACGCATTCCGTGAGCGAAGAGTCATTGTTGTCGATGTCAGAAAGACACCTACCGCCGAGATAGCAACCGAGTTTGTGCAGATCGAGCAGGGAGGAGATTATCATGTTCTGTCTGCTCTCCGGGCCATCATCAGGGGAAGAGAGGACATTATACCGGATATGGTTGCAGGTGTCCCAAAGACCCAGCTGATCAGGATTGCGGAGATGTGCAAACAGGCAAAATTCGGGGCCTTGTTCTTTGGTGTCGGCGTCACGATGACCGGTGGCAAATATAAAAATATCCGGAATGCCATCGAGTTTGTTGATGAATTAAACCGATTTACCAAATGGACCATATCCCCGATGCGGGGGCACTCGAATGTGTATGGATCCAACGAGGTGTTCACCTGGATCAGTGGATATCCCTTTGCCGTGGATTATTCCAGGGGAATTGCCTTTTACAATCCGGGTGAGACCACCGCGGTTGATATCCTTGCACGAAAAGAAGCAGATGTTGCACTTATTATGGCGAGTGATCCCGGTGCTCATTTCCCCCGGGCCTGTTGTGAACATCTGGCAACGATCCCAACCATCCTCTTTGATCCCTACCCGAGTGCAACCACCCATCTCTGTACTTTGCAGATTCCCTCTGCAGTGAATGGTATCGATGCAGCAGGAACAGCATACCGGATGGATGGAATTCCCATCAGGACACGCAAGTTCATCGAGACCGGATACCCGACCGACACGGAGCTCATGGAAAAGATTTATGATCGTATCAGGAAGGTGAAAGAGAATGCATGAACTCCTGATTAAAAATGCCTATGTCATCGATCCGCTCCAGGGAATCCATGGGGACATCATGGACATTCCGATCCGGGAAGGAAGAATCGTAGACAAGGTATCAGGAACCTGTGAGGTTATCGACGCCGCTGGTCACCTGACTCTCCCCGGAGGGATTGACTCTCATACCCACGTGTGTGGAACCAAGGTCAACTTTGGCCGGTACATGAGCCCGGAGGACATGCGGGCCGGCAGAACACCACGCCGGGGGGCTATGTATCCCACATCAGGCTATACCGTCCCGACAACGTATGGCAACAGTTACCGGTACAGTAAGATGGGGTATACAACCCTTCTTGAGGGAGCAATGGCACCCTTAGAGGCACGACATACCCATGAGGAGTTTGCTGCAACGCCCATGCAGGACATGCTTGCAAATACCCTGTTTGACGGGAACTGGAGCCTTTTCGAAGCAGTCGGCGACAAGGATGTCAGGCAGGCTGCTGCTGTTATCGGGTGGACGCTTGCTGCAGTCAAAGGGTTTGGGATAAAACTTACCAATCCCGGAGGGACTGAGGCCTGGGGATTTGGGGATGATCTCTCAAGTATAGATGAAACGGTCCCGAACTGGGATATTACTCCCCGGGACATCATTGATACAACCATAAAAGCCTGTGAATATTTACATCTCCCCCACTCGGTTCACCTTCACTGCAATAACCTGGGCATGCCCGGAAATTATCGGACAACCCTTCAGACCCTTGATATTCCATCTGATCTCAATCCAAACCGGCAGACACTTTATCTGACCCATGTGCAGTTTCACTCCTATGGAGGAAGTACCTGGGGTGATATCCGATCAGAAGCGGGGAAGATTGCTGGATCAGTCAATACCAAACCACAGGTCGTCATCGATATGGGTCAGGTCATGTTTGGCCGGACGATGACCATGACCGCAGACGGGCCGATGGAGTTCCGGCTCTATACGCTCCATCGTAATAAATGGTCTAACCACGATGTGGAGCTGGAAACCGGATCAGGGATCATTCCCGTTTATTACAGCCGAAAGAGCCTTGTCAACAGTATCATGTGGGCTATTGGTCTTGAACTGGCTCTTCTGATTAAAAATCCCTGGCAATGTATGCTCACAACCGATAACCCAAACGGTGCTCCTTTTGTCAAGTACCCCGAGATAATCGGCTTGTTGATGTCAAACAAGTACCGGGAGAAGGAGATCAGTCAGGTTCATAGACTGACCACTGACCGGACATCCCTCGGCACCATCGACCGGGAACTGAGCTTTGAAGAGATTGCTGTCATGACGCGGGCGGGTCAGGCAAAAGCACTTGGTATCATAGATCAGGGGAAAGGACACCTGAAAGAAGGGGCCCTTGCTGACATTGCAATATATCCGGTAAAGCCGGATAAGACCGATCCCTCTCTGCAATATGAAGAGGTTATCGGAGCATTCCAGCAGACCCTGTATACCCTGAAAGATGGGATTGTCGTGAGCAGGGACGGGGAGGTCATCAGGGGTGTTCCAAACCGGACCTTCTGGTCCCATGCCGAACTTCCTGATGATATGGATGTTATGAAAAGCCCACGGTTTGTTGAGAAGTTCACACGGTTTTACTCGGTGGATCTGGAGAATTACCTGGTGCAGGATGAGTACGTACAGCGGGGTGTTGCGATGAATACCGGTGTTACTCCATGATGCAGGTCACCCTTACGATGAAACCCCGGGCAAAGCCCTTCCTGCCCATTGAGGCTGAGATGATCGTTCCCATGAATTTTATCGGGAACCGTGAACTTTTTGTCTGGAAAGGAAATAAAAAACTCC
>CAZEWE010000245.1:0-3357 GCA_964515765.1 uncultured Methanospirillum sp.
AATTTGAAAGGTTTATTGAGGTTCACCCATCTCCTGACGGGATTCCCTGGCTGCTGAAATATCTGAATGGAAAACAAAAGTCATAGTGAGAACGAAGGTTCTCTGAAATCTTTGACAGGTCTCAAGGATCTGGTGGCTGAGTAATCTTTATTTCGAATCGGTTAAACATAAACCTTTTTTCCCGCACGATACATCAACACCTTTTTCAGGTTCTAAAAAAATCTCTCTTCATCAGGAAGAGTCAATGATAAAGATCATTGCGGTTGATGATGAGCCGGCTTTTGGTGAGATGCTCAGCATCTACATGGAAGACTTTGGCAATTTCAAGATTACCGTCTATACATCTCCGGAAGATGCCATCGATAAAATTGTCGCAGGTGAGGCGGATGCAGTAATCACCGACTATCTGATGGAAGAGATGGACGGGATATCATTCATCAGAAAGGTCAAATCTCTTGTCCCTGATATTCCCTTTGTTCTTCTGACCGCTCTTGATGACAAGGACGTTATCCTGGAAGCAACCAACGCCGGTGCAGATTTCATCCAGTTTAAAAGTGAGGAGCCTTCGAGGTTATTTCCGGATATCGCCCAGAAAATCACCAATTCAGTAGAGAAATATCGCGCAAAGAAAGAATCAGAGAAAGGAGGCAGAACCCGTGAGATGTTGATGCGGGCACAGCGGGATCTCATGGCCAGACTCTCTGAAAGCTCGACAACCAACCAGGCTCTTGATGCAACCCTTACGACAGTCCGTTTTCTGGCCGGATGTACTATCGGTGCAATCCACCTCATTAACCGGAAAACCAACAAGATAGAACTTGCAATATCGCACAACCTGCCAAATGATCTCATCAGGCGATTTGTGTTTGGTGATCTCTACCAGGTCGTCTATACGAAAAAAGCGAGGTATTGCCTGGTTCCTGATAAGCCGGAGATTCCCGGCCATTGTTCCGGGGGTCAGATCCCGATTATGGCCGGAACGGATGTCATCGGCGTCCTGTCCTTTATTCTTGATCATCCAAAAGAGATTCCGCATGAGCTCTCGGACACCATGGAACTGATCACGAGTCATCTCGGAAATACTCTTGTCAGGATTCATTCAGAAGAACTGGTCCGTCAGCGTGAGAATGAACTGTCCGAACTGTATAAAGTGATGCAGGAACTGGTCATTGTCATTGACATGGACGGAACAATCCTGAACGTGAACCCGGCTACTACACGAATCCTTGGGTATTCAGAAGAGGAACTGATCGGAATGCCGGTTCAGGTCCTGTATCCCCCAAAGATCAGGGATGAGATTATTTTCCAGTTTATGGACCTGACCGGTTCAGGGGGAACAATCCAGAATACCTATCCCCTCCTCGACCGTCAGGGCCTTGAAGTTCCTGTGGAGACCAGGGGGAGTATCGGGTCCTGGGGAGACCGTCATGTGCTCTTTTGCATCTCCCGGGAGATTCGCGAACGACTGGAGGCAGAACGAAACCTCCATGAATATTACGAGCGAATATCGGCTATTCTGGCTTCATCTACAGCCCAGATTTACATGAAGAATAATGAGCTCAGGTACCTCACGGGGAATGAGCCTTTTCTCTCTTTTGTGCATTGTGATGCAGGAGAACTCCCGGGAAAAACAGATAATGACTTCTTTTCAGGAGAAGTTGCAGAGATCAGGGAGAAGACAGATCAGAAGGTCCTCGCTGAGAATGCTCCCATCTATAACCTTGAGGAAGAGGTGTATGGAGAAGATGGGAAACCACAGTGGTTTGTCTCGTCAAAAATTCCGGTTCATGATCTCGCAGGTATGGTCACCGGTCTTGTTGGTACCTCACTCGATATTACCGACCTTGTCCAGACCAGACAGGAACTTGAACGAAGAGACCGAATTCTCAGTGCAGTCAGTACGGTAGCCCAAACTCTTGTCAGAAATAATGAATGGGCACCAATCATCCCTGAGTGCCTTGAACTGCTTGGGCAGGCAGCCGGGGTTGAGCATGTGATCCTGCTCGGGATGAATTTCTATGGAAGACCCGGATTTGAGGAGTATTACTGTGAGTGGAAGAGATCTGACGTTCGGGATTCGCTTGCTGAGGAGCCGGATTTATGTTCCCGGATAATTCCTTCATTATTCAGTTATCTTGAAAAAAACCGGTTTTACCTCGGTGACAGTAAGGCGATCAGGAATGAATTATCACTGCCTGTTGAGGAACATACTCCCTCATTTCTCCTTCTCCTCCCGGTTTTTTCTTCTGAAACCCTGTGGGGGACGCTTGCTTTTATCACCTGGAGAAAAGAGCACATAAGCCCCATCGCCGAGATTGAGGCACTCATCATGGCTTCAGAGGTGATTGGATCTGCAATAAGCAGGTATCAGACCGAAGAACTGTTCCATAAACCAGTTGAGCGATCACTCGTGGGCGTGTACCTGGTGCAGGATAACCGGTTTATCTATACCAATCCCCGGCTCTCGGAGATTCTTGGATGCAGGCGGGAAGAACTTGAAAACTCTCCTCTTCTTCACTACATTCATCCGGAAGATACCGACATGGTCCTGTCACATCATCAGCGGATCATTGAAAACCCCGATGAAACGGATGATTATGAGTTCAGGGGTATTACCGCTGACGGAAGGATGGTAAGGATTGAAAATCTCATCAGCGGAATCGTGTACAAGGGAAAACCAGCGATCATCGGCAGTATCATGGATATCACGGTCAGAAAGCAGGCCGAGGATGATATCAGACTGTCGCTCAAAGAGAAGGAGATCCTGCTCAGGGAGGTCCATCACCGGGTGAAGAACAATATGCAGATAATTGTCAGCATGCTCCGTATTCAAAGCAGTATGGTTGATAACCCGGTTGTCCATGATGTCCTGCAGGAGAGTAAGAACCGGATCCTCTCGATGGCCATCGTACATGAGAAATTATACCGGACCGATAACCTGGTCAGCATTAACCTCCTTGAATATATCAATTCACTTGCAAGTACCCTCATCTCTGACTTCTCACCGGATGAATCACTCATCACCCTTGATCTTATCTGCGATCCCTCTATCGAGATGACGATTGATGCAGGTATTCCACTTGGACTTATTATGAACGAGCTGATTACAAACTCATTTAAACATGGATTTTATCCGAATCAGAAAGGAAAAATCGGAATAACCATTGTCCCGGAGCACGGGAACCTTGAGATCGTGTACCATGATACCGGGAAAGGACTTCCTCCCGGGTTTGACATGGAGACGAGTGATACCCTTGGAATGCAGATAATCTCCAATCTCATCTTCCAGTCAAGCGGAGAGATCGCGTTCTCAACTGACAACGGTACGGTTGTGAAGATGAAAATACCCATTCAGGA
>CAZEWE010000246.1:0-3314 GCA_964515765.1 uncultured Methanospirillum sp.
ATTGATTCATCAAAAAGACCACCTGCCTGTTCCTTCCATGTTTTGACATCTTCCTTGATTCCAAAAGACATCATGGTCATCTTCACCCGGTCTTCATGAGTTCCTGGCTCTGTTTTTACCAAAATCTCAACAGACTGGTCAAGGGGATGACCCAGAACATCTTCTATCTCATTCCAGGAGACAAAGACCATGTAATCGGTCTGGTATGACTTTGTCCGGAAAACTCCTTTAATCCGGTATTCCCTGCTTACCCCGTTGACATAATTAACAGTAATAGAATCACCGGTTTTCACCCCGCCAAGAGACTCAAAGAAATCCTTGCTCTGATCCTTGTTACCGGCTACATAATTCCCGATTAAGATCTGCCCCCGATCTTCTCTCGTAAGAAACTGCCCTTCCTTCATCATCTCATGGATCTTTGTCACCATCCGTTCATCATCCGGATTGAAGACACTGACCGGAAGGGCAATTTCATTTGATTTATGAACCAGCGAAGCACCCATTTCATACCGGGCAGATGCATGATACACACCGGGAATACGGTTCACTTTTGCCACAAGTCCGGAGCTGTTGTCGATATACCGGTTGTCATCCTTTGGTTTGATGATGATATTTGAGATATAGTAATCCACGGTCTGCTGATTCATCAGTTCTATGGAACCGCCAATCACCGAAGAGAGGAATATCATATTGGTGAAGACCAGGGCGATGATGAAGATGGTGAGAAGTGTGCCTGCCTTACTGGACCGTTTCAGTATCCGGGTTGCGAGAAAAAATGAGATCTTCAGATCAGTGAGCATTCACACGTCCCCTCTCCTCATCCACATCCGGTACCCAAGAAATCCAAACAGTACTAGCAGGATTCCAATGATAAGTGAGAGCGTATTATCCGGTGGACTTTGAACAGTGAGCGTGAGGTTTTCTGTTCGTTCATGTTCGCCCCAGTCATCTTTATACATAATATTCAGGATATACGGATATTCACCTGCTTCCCCGGAATCCAGGATGAACACGGCGGGTGCATCATTATGGGGCTCTATTCTTCCGATAAATGCTTCTTTCCCCCCCTGGAACGGGAGTGAAATTCGTGCCCTGACTGCCTCAGCATCACCGGTTCCTGAGTTATCAAGCCGTATCACCAGGTCAAACGGAGTATTTTTCATAATCCGGGAGGGCTCAGTCTCAATTGACATGAGTGAGACATCGGCATCACCCCTGATATCCAGGGAGAGAGTCTCCGTGGTAATAATCTCGCCTTTATCAGGAGTCGTGTATTGTATCTCAACTGGGATCTTATGAATCCCGGGTTTGACATTTTTATCGGTATTGAAGGTAATTTCCCCTGATGACTCCTCGCCTTGTTTTAATTTTTCAATGTGAAATGCGTTCGTCTGAAGGGGAGCAAGTGATGATCCGGTCTCTTTCACCCGGACGGTGATGTCTTTTGCCTGGCTGACTCCATGGTTTGCCAAAGTTATCTGAACAGGAAATGATTCTCCTGGTCGAATCGGACCTGATGACGACTGTGATACAATGAGGGCTGGCTGCCTGACGGCAGAGATTGGAGTATTCACATTTACCGCTATCGGATATTTGATGCTCTCCTGGTTTCGAAGCCGGATAAGAAGCTCTGCAAAGTAAATCCCACTTACCTGGGGGGCCTTGATGACAAATGAGATCTGCACCGACTGACCAGGTCCCACCTGTCCTTCAAACTCACCGTTTCCGGCAAGAACATCAATATCTTTTTTCCCATTCAGAAAAACACTGTCAATGACAGGAGAAGGGGAGACTCCCAAAGGTTCAGAGCTTCCATCATTCAGACCTTGCTCTGCCGGTGAGGGAATACCTGCTCCAGACGACCAGGTATTAGAAAGAGTCACCGTTACAATGCCTTTTTCATCCGGCATCAGGACTGAGGGAGTTATCTGATAATCGGTTACTGCAATGTGAGAATTCGCTGCCTGCACCAGTCCTCCGCAGATAAAGACAGCCAGAATGAAAATAAGAGCATAAAGATATGGTTTCATCGTTATCCCTCCATATGTATGGGCCAAATCCATTCCTTTGAATTATGGGTGACACAATACAAGTAGATATGCATCAGGGCCTGATCCGTTCACTTTCACATCTGCTGCTAAACATGTGAGGAGGCAATATCAGACTTATATTCGAAAAAGAGGACAACAGGATATGATATCAGTTAATCGGATTCTGATTTTTCTCCCGGACTGGTGCTTGTTGATCCAAGATATATCGCTCCAAGTGTTATCACAACACCAAGGACGGTGACACTGGTAAACGGAAGCCTGAAGATGAGAATATCCCAGATAAAAGCCCCGGCTGGTTGCAGAAGTAATATGAGTCCGACTTTAATCGGAACCGTAAAGGGAAGTCCTGCTGATATGAGCAGCCATGCAATAACCTGACATATTATGGCATAAGCAGCAAGATAGAGCCATGAATCAACACTTGGGACGTCGAAACTATCACCTGATCCGATAACCACGAGCCCGGTAATAATGGTGGTGAGGATGGATATCATACACAGATTCGCAATCTTCCCCTCCAGATCAAATGAAGTCTGTAAAAGACGGAGGAATAAAACATACCCGCCGTACCAGAACGCTGTTGTCAGTGCAAGCAGGACTCCCATCTGAAAACCATCAGAAGCAGTGCTCCATTGCACCCCGCAGATAAGATACAGGCCAATTATCGAGACCGGGATTGCAAGAATCAGCCGGGGGGTGACTCTGGTATGAAGGACAAGGACACTGAACGCTGCCAGGACAAAAACCTGAAAATTCCCCAGGATCGTCGCAAGTCCGGGGCCGATGAGGAGGATACTCTGGTGCCAGCAGGTGAGATCAAGCGTATAGAAGATACTTGCAAGAAGGGCAATTCCCAATTGCCGGGGACCAAGCCATATTTTTCCCCGGATAAAGACCAGCAGCAGGAGAAGTGGAGGAAGGGATAATGCCATCCGGTAAAATGCAGAGGCACTCGCACTTACTCCGGAAAGAACGACAAAGACCGGTGATAAACTGATGAGAGCAGCTCCGATGACAACGAGTAACTGACCATAGACAGGTCCCGGGTTTCGCAAGATGTTCATAAAATATTAACTGAATGCTCGTGTTCAAAGAGAATGAATAATAATACCTTATGTAGAGAAAAAATTATGAATCGGTTCTGTATCGTATTTCATTCAATACCGTATCAATATCCTCTTTTGCTTCCGGCTCTCCAATTTCCTCCAAAAAATCGGAGAATGTCGGGTGTATTGTAATATGAACGAGGGATGAATCTTTAAA
>CAZEWE010000247.1:0-3307 GCA_964515765.1 uncultured Methanospirillum sp.
ACAGGTATCGGTGAAATGGCATACTGACCCATCATGGCAGATGGAGAGACAAATTGCATCACACCATTCTTGCTCCCAACCTGAACCCAGATAAGAGCTTTCGCAGCAATGGCAGGCAAAGTCGGATCCCCAAATGCGAAAAGAACATCATCTCCATCCTTCAGGAGGTAGGTATTCAGACCTTCTACCGAAGGTAACAGGTATTCTCTGAGCTGAACACCATTCACCAGGACAAACCAGGCATCCTGCTCATTTACAGAGTATGAATTGATACCGTCAAGGGTGAAAATCCCCCGTTTATCTACCAGCTCATCCCCGATGCGGTAGCTGGCAATCATTCCGGTCCCGGCCAGTGCCTGAATAATCCCCACGGGTGTCATGGCAGGAATCTGATACAACACACCTGAATCAGACCGTATCGACACATTTCCATCCCCATATGGAATCTGTCCGGAAAAGATCACAACCTGATTCTGCACCTGCTGAACCGGAGTCCCTGCACCACAACA
Organism: uncultured Methanospirillum sp.; assembly: GCA_964515765.1. Taxonomy (GTDB): domain Archaea; phylum Halobacteriota; class Methanomicrobia; order Methanomicrobiales; family Methanospirillaceae; genus Methanospirillum. The sequence goes on from CAZEWE010000247.1 coordinate 510, forward strand.
TGATGGCAGGATCATACATAGAATAAGAATGCTCAGGATACCCAGTACCCATGGCCCCATACTACCCCTTTCCCTCATCTGGTTCCCATCTCCTCGTATATTGCACTCAATGGCTGTAAGAATGGTAGTCGGCTGAATATATAAGCAATTTGGCCGATGAATAGGTTTTACATCAAAAAGAGGGTGATCATACCGAAAAAACCGGCCCATATAGGCAACTTTTATATAAAGCGGCAGATATTGATAGTGTGGATACATGGAATTCGATGCATCAGGATTATTATTCCGTAAAGTCGCCCTTCCTGATCACCTGCCCGGATCCCTCTACCTGCATCCGATGCCAGGCAGGTATGAAGATATCAGTACCTTTGTATCAGAGCTTGAGAAACGAAATATTCAGACAATAATCTCTCTTCCCTGCTTTGATGAGATCGCCAGCATATCTCCGGAATACATGGCACTTATCAGGGACGGGGAACGGACAATGACCATTGACTGCTTTCCAATTTCAGACTTCGGAGTTCCTGACCGCCCGGACGATCTTCTGAAACTTGCTAAGAAATATGCAGAACATCTGAAGAAAGGAGAATCAATCCTTATTCACTGCAGGATGGGTATTGGAAGAACCGGTCTTTTCGCTGTTGTTCTGCTGATGGCAGCAGGTATTCCAAGGATAAAGGCAGAAAAACTGGTACGGAGTGCAGGAGCCGGCCCGCAGACCCGCGCCCAGACCGACTTTTTACTATGGGCAGAACAGTCTTTCAGAGAATAAAACCGGCCCTTCCTAACAGAATAGAATTATTTTGGGCAAATGGCCACACTTGAGATCAGGTTTTTTTCTGTTGCAGATATCGCATCTTTTTAGAGAGCATAAGCCCGACAGAAGGGTCCCCACCAAGTGAGAACGCCCGCTCATGGGCAACTGCCGCCTCTTCAAACCGGCCTGCATTCTGCAATGAATCGCCTTTTAAAAACCAGGCTTTTGCGTTGGTATCGTCAAGTGCCAGAATCCGGTCATATGCTGCGGCGGCGGCGTTGTGATCTGCAGTCATCCAGAGCAGTTCTGCATACAGGGACCATGCTTCACCACTCTCCGGAGTCTTATCAATGACCCGGCGGATAAGGGAAAGCCCATCTGCATATGAATCCGCTTCATAGAGAGATTTCACCCGGGTGATCATCAGGCCGGGATCATCAGGGATCTGCCGTAACGCCTCTTCAACAGCCTGGGCCGCCTCATCCTCTCTGCCAAGAGACTGCTCAATCTCCGCTTTCAGTTTCCAGGCCTCTGCATTATCAGGATTTTGTTCAATAACCTGATCCAGCGGAGGTATAGCCGTCAGTAACTCACCTGATTTAATGAGACTTTGTGCATACCTGAAGAGGAGATCCATGTCATCCGGACGATACAGGATTGCCTGAGAGAGGGCAGCACTCGCAGGTTCATACTTGCCCTGATTAAAAAGAACCTTCCCTTTCATCTCCCAGATATCAGGATCATCAGGAACCACTTCAAGATATTGTTCAAGCCGTGGAAGGGATAAGTCACATTTCCCGGTCTTAAACAGGGCTATCCCCATCTTTCGGATGAGGTCAGGATCATCCTGCAGAAACTCTGCTGCTTTCAGATAGGATTCGGATGCCTGTTCATACTGCTGCAACGCATCGTGAGCGGCACCTTTCCGTTTCCATAACTCACCATTCAGCGGATCAAACCCGAGCACCTTGTCTATGACCGATATGGCCTCCGGATACTTCTCGGCTTCATAGAGGACAATCGCCTGGAGGGATAAGAGCTTTTTATTGTTCGGGGCATATTTACACGCCTCAGTCAGAGCATTGGCGGCCTCGTCAAACAATCCCTGGGCCCGTTCAATCTCCGCTCGCATCCTCCAGAGATCCGGATTCTTCTCATCCTTTACGAGCAGGCGGGTGACACGGGTATATGCCTCGCGAAACTGGCCGGTATGATATAAAGCACGCATGTATCCGGTAAGAACCTCAGTATCACTCGCATCCGGCTCACTGATGGCAGCATATGTCTGACAGGCACCCCGGTATGAGCCAAGTGCCCCCTGTATTTTCGCCTTCAGTTTTAAGATTACGTTATTCGACGGTGATATCTCAAGGGCCTTGCCAATTGACTGCAGAGCATCTGAATACACTTTCCTGGTATGCTGCACATCTGCAAGCAGGTACCAGGCATCAGCAGACTGATCATTTAACTGGAGTGAATGTTTCAGAATGAATTCTGCCTTCTGGAGTTCATGTAATGCGACCAGTGCTTTCCCATGGTAATACCATGCCTGATCATCATCCGGGTGATTATCCTCCACCCCCTCAAAGGAAGTGATAGCCTCGGGAAACTGGAAGAGTTCAAGGAGCGTCAGACCGGCCCAGAAGAGGGCATCATTATGATCCTTGTCAAGTTTTATCGTCTCCCTGAAGTGATGCAGGGCTGCCTCATACTGTTTTAACTCATACTGGGCGACCCCAAGCAGGAAGAGGACCTCTGCATCATGCCCGAATAATTCAATAAACCGCTCTGATGCCTTGATGAGTTTCTGGTTTTCATGCTCATAGGCCAGAGCATTCAGGTATATCAGCCAGCTGTCGGAGGGTATCGGCCCGAATTTACAGGCCCGCTCAAACGAATGGACCGACTGGTTGTACTCTCCCAATTCAAAGCTGGTGATGGCATGATTAATCCAGGACTCCGGTTTTGCATTCTTCGTCTCTGCGGCATGTTCGAATGATTCAAGAGCAGCCGGGTGACTGTCAAGCAGCCGGAGAGCAAG
>CAZEWE010000248.1:0-3295 GCA_964515765.1 uncultured Methanospirillum sp.
CATACACATGATTTGCATTCCATGAGTTTATATTCTGTTATCTGGATATAATATGCAGGTCAAAAAAAGATCTATACATCTATGCACCTAATTGATTTATCAGCGGAACATCCATCAGGTAATCCGAAAGATGCCGCATCAGTTCTTTGTGATGAAGAACCTATTGCGATATTCATCAACGGCAGACATATCTCAACGGTTCTTCTCGCTCCTGGAAATGCACGTGAATATGTGACCGGTTATCTCTTTACCGAGCAGTATATCAAAACCACCGATGAAATTGAGTCAATACGGGTTGAAAAAAACCGTGCCAGTGTTCTCACGACAAATATTTTTACAAGTCCCGGTCCGAAAAAAACAATCCTCTCAGGATGCGGAGGGGCTGTCTCGTACATCGATCCAGGAAAACTCCCCGTACTGTCCGGTACCTATACTCTCCCTGCTTCAATCCTTGCAACCTCAATCCCCCATTTCATGGCCTGTGAGGAGAGACAACCGGGTCTGGTTGTCTCAGCTCTGTACCGGGCTCATCAACTCCTCATATTTCGGCAGGAAATCGGCGATGATGAGCTGACTGACCGGATGATCGGCGCAGGACTTATCGAAAAAGTCGATTTTTCATCATCCTATTGTCTCTGTTCGTATACGGTTACTTCTGAAACCGTCCGGAAATGCCTGATGGCCGGGATCCCGATTATCCTCACAACAGGATCCTGTACTCGTCTTGCGGCAGAAATAGGTCAGAAAAACGGGCTTTGTATTGGTATCATAAAAGATACCCAATTATTGCTAGTATCACGTTCTGATCGGATTACCCGGTGATGAACCGGAGATAATCTCTTTCAGAGTTGCAAGGAAGAGATCGATCTCTTCTCTGGTATTATAATGTGCAATACTGACACGAACGGTTCCTTCTGGCAGATTCAGGGCATTCATCAGTGGCTGACAGCAGTGAAACCCTGACCGTACCAATATGTCATGGTCATCAAGCTTTTGGGCTACTTCATGGGGATGCATCCCATCAACCGTGAATGAAACAACACCGATTCTTGTTTCGGGGTTGTCTGGTGCAAATACCCGGACTCTCTCGATGGTATTCAGCCCGTCAATCAAGCGACTGGTGAGTTCTTCTTCATGCTCATGGATCTTGTCCATGCCGATTCTCTTCAGATAATCAACCGCAACTCCTAATCCGATGCCCCCTGCAATATTGGGTGTGCCTGCTTCATATTGCTCATATCCCTGAATAAGAAGAACATCGTCCTCGGTAACCGATTCTACTGTTCCTCCCCCCTGCATCAGGGGAGTCAGGGTCGGCTCTTTCATCCACAGGACACCGGTGCCGGTTGGCCCGCCAAGTTTATGTCCGGAAAAGCAGTAAAAATCACATCCGATTGACGAGACATCGACTGGCATGTGGGGGGCTGCCTGGGCTCCGTCGATGAGAAGAAGCACCCCTTTTTCTCTGCATAAGGCGGCTATCTCATGCACCGGGGTGATGATACCGAGAACATTTGATGCCTGTGTGATGGCAACGAGTCTGACCGGCTCTTCGAGCATCTTTCGGAATGCATCCATATCCAGGGAATAATCCGGAAGTATGCCGATAACCTCAATGGTAACACCCTGCTTCTCAAGCGATCTCCAGGGCAGAAGGTTTGAGTGATGTTCAAGGATGGTCGTAACAATCCGATCGCCGGAGGTCCAGGAGAGGCCATGAGCAACCATGTTGATCGCTTCGGTTGTGTTTTTTGTAAAGACCGTAATGCCGCCCTTTGCCCCGATGAATTCTGCCACTTTTTCATGGGCATGCCAGTACCGCTGGGTTGCTATGCGGGTAAACCGATGCACCCCTCTTCCGACATTTGACCTGTACCGGTGTTCAAACTCGACCATTGCTTCAACAACCGGTTCAGGAGAACAACTGGTCGCAGCATTATCCAGGTAGACGACATCTCCAAGGATGGGATAATCATGCCTGATTGCACGGAAGACATCATCCGGTTCAGGGCCGATATCTGCTCTCTTCTGCTCGATGGGAGAGACTGTCGGGGTTTGTTGCTTCTTTTTTCTCTCCTTCGTTGGTGCAAGGGTGAAATCATTATTGACGAGCACTCCCATGTTCCTGCATAACTCACGCATCTTCGGAGGGAGTGCCCTCCATCGCCACAGACCCCAGTCAGTGTACGCATCCGGCATCTGTTTCTTGTCAGCCCATTTTTCAAGAAATGCATCCCACCGCTCGGTGAAATCCGGATGTGTCTTTCGGATGGAGTCATATTCACTTTCAAGCATGGCAGGACAGAGATAACACCCGATTCGCTCAATCCCTCGTTCATACAGGGGATTTATCGGGATCTTCCGCCACCAGAGATAGAGGAATACTTCAAATGCCCTCCAGCTCCGGATGGGGGATATATTCAGTTGCAGGGGATTTGCCGGGTTCTGACTGGTCTCATCAAGACCGGCACGGTTCCATGACTCATACCAGCGGTTCCCCTGAATGGTGACACTGGGGCCGATATCAGCAAGATAAATCTTCAGGGGGTGGAGTTTGAGAAGTTTACAACACCACCGGTTGTCCTTTCCGGGTGGCCCTGCTTTCTCCACCGCCTGCCAGAAGTCACCACCCTTCCGGATGATCTCAACTCCCTGCTCTTCGATGAACTGGATAGTTTCAGGGAATTCTAGTCCGGTATCGATAAAAAAAGCCTTCTCCACTCCGGCTTTTTGTGCCAGGTGAAGAACTGCTGTGCTGTCCTTTCCGCCTGAGAAAGAGACATTGACTGTGGGCCGGTCTTTCATGTGGCTCTTAATAGTCCGGACAGCGTTCCGCTCCAGGTTTTTCAAGTGATAGGTATTGTGGGCAATGACCGCTTCCCAGTCTGGGTCAGGATAGGTGGAAGGAGTAATCGGGAGGAGTTCCTTGACCTTGATATATCCCTCTTTCACGATGGCTGTCCCGTACTTTCCATTTGCCGTGACAATGACTGATCCATCCGGGACCGGTTCTTTCAGGGGGAATCGTTTTCCGCCGATTCTTCCTTTTTCAGCCTTCAGATCGATGTGAGCAGTCAGGTCAATGATTCCTTTTGTTATATGGGGAACCAGAAATGGCAGAGCTTCAGGGGTAATGTCGAGTGAATAGGTTTTTGTCACCGGATCAAACGTGAACCAGCCAAACCGCTGCCCGTTGATGATAATGAGTTCTGCACGATCATAACCCCCCGTTTTATTGAGTAGAATTACTTTCGGGACAGGAACGTTGCCGTATTGGGATGTTAATAATTGGATG
>CAZEWE010000249.1:0-3290 GCA_964515765.1 uncultured Methanospirillum sp.
CATTGGAAATAATGGGATTGCCAATGCAGCATCTGACTGGCAGAAGGTTCAGTCTCCTGACTGGGCAGAAATCGAAATTCCTTCCGGTTGGACCATCAAGGATAACCTGAAGATGGGAGATGAGAACAAAACAGCAATGTTTTCGGCCCGATCTCCGGACTGGCAATCAGAATTATTCTTTATCCTTGATCGGGATAAACCGGACATGACTATAGAGCAGATGCAGGCTTTTCAGGACCAGTGGATGCAAAACGCCGGGTACCGAATTTGTAAGACCAAAGATCCGGTGAAACGAATCAAATCAGATAATATTTCCCTCAAACAGGTCTATGTGCAGGGAACAGACAAGGGAGCAGTGATGTATTCTGCCTCCTATCCGGGAATTGGAACATATCACGCAGCCTTAGTGATGTCAGGAGAATCGGCAGTCAGGCAGTATTATGATTCTATACCTCCGCAGATACCGGACCATATTAGGCTGGTTATCGAAAAAAATGAGATAGGAACGATCATTTTTTCTAACCACAGTTCCCAGTAAGAAAGTCACATCGCCCATCTGAAAAAATCCGTTTCTCGATCTGGTTACGCATCCACAATCCCTAAATGAAAGCATATTTTTTCCTGCAAACCACCCTAAAATACAAAAAATAGAGAGTAAAAAATGAAAAACTGATGGGTATTTTTATTTTCAATTAATTATTCATAGATACTCTTATTACTATCGATACCAGTATAGGCATACCACAACAGTAACAAATACGGAAGAGTAAAAAAACGTGCTCATCCAAAGGAACAATCTTATCCCAAACAATGGCTACCAGGATAAGTGAAATATCCAAACCAGAAGTTACAAATGTGGGAGATACGTCGAGGAACAGAAAAATATTTCATGGAGGTTATGTATGAGAATAAAATTCATGTTTTTCTCCATTACTATCCTCATTCTTGGTTTAATTACAGGAATAACTTTAGGAGAAACATTCAGCGCATCATTTCCAGAAGGATGTATCGGATGCATTGACAGCATGACCAAATCAGACAGTATAATCCAGACAATTCCCTTACCACAGGGTGAACTGGAACTTACTATCGACACTAAAGTATTACCACGAAGAACTTTAGGGATTGTGTGTGGGCCAGGTGATTTCTTTTTCCGTGGGTGGGACAAGGTATATCCTGAAACATGGCACCGTGCCCCTGGTGAAATTATTGAGAAAACAGGAACCCCAAAATCTGAAGGTGATCCTGAAGGAGTCTGTGGGATTGAAGGGCAACAACACCTTGTGCATATGGTTACCCATCTGAAACTTAGCGAACCGATTCTCCTTGAAATTGCCATGGATCCATCGGTTGAGTACCATGGTGGAGGGCCGGCTTGGCAATATGCCCAGCAAAAAGAAATTACAATATCTTACTCAATTATCGGAGACAGTAAAACCAAAACTGAACCAACCCGGACCGGGATAGGTTCAGACGACTGTTCGATAAGCAGGACCTACAGCACCAATCAGGGTACGTTGACTCTGGTGCAGGTCGGACAGGATGCATTTGGCACATATACCCATGATGATGGACAAATATCAGGAACCCTCACAGGTAAGACATTCCAGGGATCATGGTCAGAGGGTCCCGATTATGCTCCTCCCAATGATGCCGGAGAATGTGAATTTATATTCTCTGATGATTGTACATCCTTTACAGGACACTGGAGATATGGATTTACCAATGAATGGGGACCATCCGCACAATGGTCAGGGTCATGGAGCGGATCTGAAAAACCCTAATTTCATTTTTGCCCTCTCATATCCCTGACCGTTACTTCCGGATGATGATACCGACCCCTCCCCTTTGTTCCCCTCATAAGATTCAGATCAATTGCCTGGACCGGACAAAAATTCAGACAGGCACAACAGAGTTCACACCGATGATGATACACAGGCTTTCCATCCTCAAGGGTAATATTTTCTGTCGGACAGACAGAGACACAGGTTCCACAGGACGTACAGGCACCTGACACAGAGAATCTTTCATCTGAGGTATGCACTCCTCTGGCAAACCCACCATATAATGCAGCCTGCATGAGTGAAGAGATGGGGTACATACCAATCTTCTGCTTCTTACCTTCCCTGATTAATTCTGTGATCCGGGTTATCTCCTTATCAGCAGAAGACAGAATAGAGTCAATTTTTTCACCAGACGGGGGAGATGAAACAGGAGGAAAATTACCGGGCATTTTTATGATAAAACCTGCATGAAGTCCATGGGTGTTCATCTGTGACAGGGCTTTATCCATCATTTTCAAGGCTGACCCGCCAGTCCCTCCAAGGGTGACAACCCCAAAGACATACGATCCATCTCCAATTTTTAGTCTGTGAAGAAAATCACGTACCACAACCGGTATACCTGCATCATACACAGGGCATATAATACCAACCCGGCCGGAGGGGGCTGTAATAATCTCATCAGTTTTCATCTGTGAAACAATAGAGATCAATTCTGCATCTACAAGTTTTTCAGAGATTTTTCTGGCGACAGAGAGAGAATTCCCGGTTCCGGTAAAATAATAGAGAGTGCTATTCATGCTTCTCCTCAATCTGAAGTGATTTTTCCTATAATGCCGTCGATAACCGCACCATCCACAGAGTCATTACTATCAAGAACGGCTGTCCCGGAAACCACAAGACCTTGCTCTTTCATCCGTGCAATAAAAGGAACAAGAGCTTCATTGCCACTTTTCGCACTCCTGCAGGTTAATATCCCATGAACCTTCTTCCCCTGGCACCCGGTAAGTCCATCTATGGCTCCATTAATAACCGGAGTCGGTTTCCCTGCCCATACCGGAGAAGCGATGATAACCAGATCATACCCGGAAACATCAATCCTATCCGGTCTTACTTTATCAGATAATCCCTTCATAGCACGAAAGCACCCTTTTGGAACAACCATCAGACTTGAATATTCTTTTTCAGGAGTAACCTCAATGATATCTCCACCAAGTCGTTCACGTATCTTCTCTACAACACCCCGGGTAATACCGGAGTGGGAATGGTAAATAATTACTGATTTCATGGTTTCACCCTCTGATTTTTTATGTCTGGTTCGATTTGTATCCAGGACTCATATACGGATAGTATGATGACCTGATGTTCATGTATGGCAGTCGTCGGTTATTTCGAATGCAACCACCGAACCAGATATGATACAAGCCAGATTCACTGAAGATTGAAGTATATAATTAATTGCTTATATTCTTATAATAGGTTTTTGATTTGATAATATGAACAATGAAA
>CAZEWE010000250.1:0-3230 GCA_964515765.1 uncultured Methanospirillum sp.
TTATAGAAAGAATTAAATCTACCGTCAGATTTTTGATGAAACCTCCGGCTACCAGGAGCATACACATCTAGAAATATCAGGGAGTATAACAACCAGTCATGGTTCCTAAAAAGAGAGTATCTGCTGCCCCTGTGGGCGCTATGAACATGAAAGTAGAGAAAGCCTTGAACGATCAGATAAATGCCGAACTCTACTCTGCATACCTGTATCTTTCAATGTCTTCCTGGTTTGATTCCATAGGTCTTCGGGGTTTTGCGAACTGGGAACGGGTCCAGGCTATGGAAGAACGGGATCACGCATTAAAGATCTTTGATTATGTTCTGGCCCGTGGTGGTCGTGCAATCATGCAGCAGATTGATGCCCCACAAACTGAATGGAAAGATGCAAAAGATGCATTTGAGACCCAGATGGCACATGAACTAAAAGTAACGAGCCTCATCAACAACCTGGTGGATCTGTCCATATCAGAAAAGGAACACGCTACGGTGAATTTTTTGCAGTGGTTTGTAAATGAACAGGTTGAAGAGGAAGAGAATGCACGGACTATTCTGGATCAACTCAGGATGATCAGCCAGGAGAAAGGTGTCGGCCTTCTTTATATGCTTGATAAGGAGCTTGGGGCCAGAACATACACTGCTCCAGTCACCTCATCATCCTGAAAAATTTACATTTTTTGGAAAGAGATCTGGCTAATTATTCAGGCTACCTCAATACTGGCGTTTGGATCAAACGGATTCGTTCTGACTGCCAGAGAATAAAGATAGGGATAATTCCGATTCAGATATCCCATATAATGAACCCACTCAGAGCTCAGTGCCCGGTATACCCTGCTGATATCTCCAGCAAGATGGATCTTATCTGATAAGGAGAGACGGGCTATATCTTCACGATGCCCAAGTTCAGCGGTAAGATGAAAGGCTGACTGAAGCAATGCAGTAAAACTCTGATGCTCAAGCATGACCGGATTTTCCATAAGTCTTAATAGAAAATTTCTCTTTTCTTGTAAAAATGTATGAATCTCCACAAAATCGATCTTTTCATGATCTACCTGAAACCGGTGATCGACAACCACTTTTTGCATCCCTTTCTCATCCGGACGTTCCTTGCCTTGAAGAACAAATGAAGAGCCAAAGTCAGCGGATTCAGGATCATACGGGATGATCTTTTTCAGTAATTCATTGCCAACTTCAGTGAAGAAAATTCCAATAACCATATTTAATTTTTCAAGACGGGCATTTCTTGCGCGACGTGAAAGAAGCTCATTAATTACCAGGGTAACGAGCAGGACATTGATAAACAGAAAACCAAACGAGTTGAAGATATACTCAATCGTTCCAGAAATGTTGTCAATTACGGTAAGTTTTGTGAGATACACGATAATAGAACAACTCACCAGAAGAATCCCAAGACGTGCCTGCCAGGGTATTGCAACCATACCTATCTGTTTTGTTCTGATTGCAATACTACTTTCACAGAAATAATAGGATGAGCCATCAATAGGTACTCATGCCCCGTGAACTATCTGAACGTGATATCCACCTGCTTGAAGTTCTTGCTCCGGAATTTTCAGGGGAACAATGCAAGGGCTCAGGAATGCCCTATCGCTCACTGCTACCACCCGTTGCAAATCATTATGCAACAAGTGCAGAGGATTTTAAAAGGCGAATCGACCGGTTGAGTACTGATGACCTCAGGTATCTCATCGATCTCGTCATGTCAGGAGAAGAGAGCCTGCATTGTATCTCTCCGGAATATTATACTGCCCTCGATCAGCGAATTTCAGAAACACTTGGTGAAGATATTGCCCATACGATCCGTGGATATTACGCGATGATCTGTGAATAGTCCTATCCACTAGGGCAATATAGAAGATAATCAGAATTCTATATATGAAACTCTACCGGTTTTTTTTCATAGGCCTCATTTTGCTTCTCATCTGTGCCACCGGCCTTGTGCAGGGATATATCATTACCATTGATGCACCGAAAAACGTCATAAAGGGAAGTCCCCTATTGGTAACCGGAACTACATCATTTCCACAGGATTCGTATTTTGACCTGGTTCTTTTCTACTCAAAATACACCGCAGGTGAAGTTGCACGAACACGGGTAATCGTCGATGAGACACAGACGTTCCGCATTGACTTTGATACGCGGAACCTTGAACGAGGTCAGTATAAAGTAGAGGTTCATAATATCGTATCAGACAATGAATTGTTTGTTGAGCGACAATTAGGATCATCCTCCATAGTCAGACGAATTATCCAGGTAACCGATCGATCTGACGAGATTACTATTACATCACCACTCATCCAGCCACAGGAACAGGCATTAACGATAACCGGAAGGATGAAAGGAATCGGTGACGGAGTTCTCACCATCCGTGTCTTCGGACCAGATGATTATACCTACGGACCTGAACAGGTTATCACCAAAAAGGGATTTGCAGATAGTTCAGGAGATTTTTCAACAACAATCCCGGTGTCTTTTCCGGGTGAGTATCAGGCAAGCATTTCGGATAAGAATGGATATATCGGAGAATACCAGTTTACCATCACCGGAGTGCTTCCTGAAGAGAAACAAATTATTACTCCTGAACCTACCGTTGAGGCCGTTATAACCACGGAGATCCCGCAGCCAACAATACCTGAAACACCTGTTATACCTTCTCCAACAAAAACACAGGCATCATCAGGGTTTCTCGCAGGGTTATGTGGAGTAGTCTGCTTTATCCTGATAGCCGGAAAGAAAAGATAATTATGAGAGAATTTCGATAGTGTCAATATTTCCAACACTATCATTTCCTGGAAACTCCGGATCGATATGCATAAGTGGCCATGCAGGTGTTGGCCAGTCAGGGGCAAAGAGTCCGACAAGATACTTTGGCAGGTCTGATCCATCCAACTGAGAAGCAATCAGGTAATCTGATGAACCGGATATCTTATCCCAGGGAATTTCCACCGCATACCCATCCTCACCGCTAATTTTAATTTTTACACCTGCTCCAGGTGAAATGTCCTGGGATGCAAGGAGATCAGGGATCGTAACGCCACTAAATACTCCAGTTTCAGTTGCTTTTTCACCGGGATACTGAAGTGCCAGATCTTTCCATAATTCCTTTGAAACCTCTTTCGTTCCACCAGTTGATTTTATAAGGAGCGTCCAGTCATCAGTTGTTGAGGTGTCAATTGATGTAATTTTTTTAACTTGATCCCCAGACAAACCCGGTGT
>CAZEWE010000251.1:0-3214 GCA_964515765.1 uncultured Methanospirillum sp.
AGGAGATTTTATCTTGTTCAATGTGAAATATGCACGCTGATATGGCTGTAGATCCGGATGAGGGCCGGTTCGATGAGGGGATATCGCTTATTAAAGCGGGAAAGATAGAAGAAGCGATTGATATCTTTTCTGAACTGGTAGAGAAGGATGATCGGAATCATAAAGCCTGGAATGCGTACGGGGTGGCTTTATCCCAGACAATCCATAAAGAGAGTGCAATTCATTGTTTTGAAAATGCTCTTCAGTTAGATCCTGATAACAAAGTCTATCAGCGAAACCTGAGCAGAACAAAAACCCCATCAAAAAAGAAGACTTTCAGAAGAAAGGCTGAACTGACTCCTCAGAAGTCCCGGAAGAGATGGATAGCTCCGGTTGTTCTCTTCCTCCTTCTGGTCGGTGTGGTTGGATTACTCGTATCTGGTCTGGTGCCGGGATTTTCTGTTCCAGATCAGATCCGGAATCTTATTCCCGGATCAGAGCCGGTAATAGTCCCTGTCATCACACCGGCACCGGTGATAACTCCGGAAGCAACACCACAGCCAACTCCGGAGCCGACACCGGTACCACCGCCACCACCTGAACCTGAAACGGTATTTCATTTCATTGATGTCAGTCAGGGTGATGCAGCCCTGATTCAGAGTGAAGGCAAAAACATGCTCATTGATGCAGGTCCGATAAGCTCCGGTCCGCGCCTCGTTGAGTATCTGAAACGTCAGAACGTGACCACCCTGGACTATGTTGTTGCTTCTCACCCGTTTGATGACCATATCGGGGGAATGGTTGATGTTCTTAAGGCCTTTGAAGTCAGGACCTATGTAGATAACGGGATGACTCATACATCTGACCTGTATAAGGATGTCATCAGTGCCGTGATATCGGACCAGGCGGTCAGGATGATCGTCACAGCCGGCATGAATATTCCCTTTACCAATACCACAAAAGTAGATATTATCGGACCATACCGGCTTACCGGTCACCAGGACACAGATTCACTGGTTCTCCGGGTCACCATGCATAATGTTACCGTCGTCTTCCCCGGCGATTCATCAGAAATCAGAGGATCTGCAACCATTCTCAAACTTCCCGACCATGGATCAGATGCAGGAATCGGTCCGATTATGGATACCCGTCCTGAAGCGGTTGTCATCTCGTTGGCATCCGGCAATCCCTTCGGATATCCCCGTTCAGCCACCCTTGCGGAGATTCAGAAACAGGGCTCACAGGTGTTTCGAACCGATATCAATGGAACCATAGTTATCAGGACGAATGGTGAGAACTGGACTGCGAAAACTGCACGCTGATTTGCATTCTCTTAAAAATGTATGGCGGGATTTCGCTATATCCCGCCTTATTCTATTCTGAATTTTCCTTCCGGGATCGTCATGGTGAATTGTGCTCCCTTGCCTTCGGTTCCGGTCTCCTCAATAGTAATCCCGGTGATTGCAAGGATCTCTCTTGCAAGAAACAGCCCGAGTCCCGTATTTTTTCCAACTTCCCTGGCAAAAATATGCTTTTTCATCGATGGTGGAATTCCGACTCCGTCATCCTCTATAATCCAGCTCACACTGTGATCTGGGTTTCTGTTCCAGTAACTGGTAATCCTGGTAACTTTTCCACCATGTCTGATGGCATTCTCCATCAGGTTATAGATTACTTTGAGGAGAAGCGGATCTGCAAGGACGACTAATCGTGTATCTGTGTCAAATTCTATGGATACCTGTCTGGTATTGACAAGTGCCGCAGAATTTTTCAGGACCGCCCTGATATCATGCCAGACCGGTTCTTTTGAGCCCAGATCCTGGTAATCACGGGTAAATTCGATATGGTGCCGGATTGACCTTGCTGCAACCTGTGATTTCAGAATAAACATCCGGGCCTCCTCCAGGCTGGTTTCTGTTCCGGCAAACTCCAGGTACCCGGTCAGAGCAGTCAGGACATTGAGAATATCGTGCCGGGTAATGGAAGAGAGCATGTTGAGTTTTTTATTCGCCGTGACAAGTGCATCCTCAACCCGTTTTTTGTCGGTAATATCATGAATAATGGAATAGAGGACCTGTTCACCGTCAAGGGCAATCGGCCCGCTGTGAACCTCAACCTCCCGGATCTCCCCTGAAGCAAGTCGGTGCCTGAAATAAAAGTAATTTCTTTCTTCTTTTCTCGCCCGATCCATCTCCTGGAATATCTCATCCCGGCTCAGAGAGTTAATCCGGGTAATGTCCATATGGGTCAGTTCGTCATGTGTATATCCATAATAGGAGCATGCTGCAGGATTTGCATCAAGAATCGCCCCGGTTTCAGGATTAATGATGAGCATGACCGAATGGCTGTTTGAAAAGATACTTCGGTACCGTTCTTCACTTGATTTTAATGCAACTTCTGATCGTCTCTGATCGGTCAGGTCCTGTATCTGCACCAGATATCCACCGGTGATATCAGGAAACGAGAGGGAGATCGGTGTTATCTGGACATGGATGTCTATCTGCCCGGACTTTGTGGTTTTGTAGAGTTTGTGCTGTTTTACGAGGTCAAAATCAAAGTGTATAAAATAATCAATCTTCTCCCCACTCTTTAACCGTTGGAGAGCATCCTTTGGAATATTCGGGTCCAGGAAGAGATCAAACATGGCGATCTCTTTTGGGTTTACCACGCCAAAGAGGTCAAGACAGGCCTCATTGACCTGCAGCAATTTCCCGTCGGAGTTATAAAGTTCAATGGCAATCGGTGACTGGGTAAAGATTTCATGAAAGATCACCTCTGCCTGTTTTGATTTTATCAGGGGAACCAGTTTCTCTGAAAGCTGGTGAAATAAATCGCTGGGAGAGTCTGTCTTTACGAAATACAGGTCTGCCCCGCTGTTGAGTGCTTCAATTATGACCTGGTCATTCCCCTTCCCGGTAAGAATGACAAAGGGGATCTTGTTTCCTTTACTTCGGAGTGTTCTGAGAAATGAGAGGCCATCTGTTACCGGCATTTCAAAATCAGAGATGATGGCATCATAGTGGCTCTTTTTTAAAAGCCGCTGTGCTCTTTTCACCGTGTCAGATGTGGTCACTTTGAATGGACCGGTTTTTTCAAGAAATGCCCTGGAAATTGAGCAGATCTCAGAATCATCATCAACAAAGAGCAGCGAATAAATCATACTGAAACCCCCCGTTCATCGTATCATACTGGATGGTAAAGTATGAAACCTTATCTTCTTAGCAGACGATGATTC
>CAZEWE010000252.1:0-3208 GCA_964515765.1 uncultured Methanospirillum sp.
CCCTCCCTTGTAGTTGCCGGTGATTTCATCGACTTTAAGAATGCCTTAAATCATCTGGGTGAAGAGACATCACATGCAGTCGGAAATGTAAAGCATGAGGTGGAAACCATCACTGCGGGCATGGAAGAGACCGCCTCAAGTGTTGAAGAGGTTGCAAACAGTGTTGTTCTGCTGACAGAAAACTCCACCCAGGTCAGTTCATACGCGGAAAAGAGCGGAGAGGGGATACAGCAGACCCTGACCGCCATGGAGGATCTCTCACGGACCGTCGGCTCAGTTGCAAACAAGGCAGAGAATGCATCAGCCCTTGCCCAGAAGACGGTGGATTTATCCAACAACGGAATGGAACTGGCCGGGAATGCTGAAAAGGGCATGGCTAACATTATACATTCCTTTGAAGGAACCGAAGGTATTGTCACCGACATCACCAACCAGATGGATGAAATTGGTCGGATTGTAGATGTCATCACAGGAATTGCAGAACAGACCGGGCTTTTGGCATTGAATGCCGCTATCGAAGCTGCTCGTGCCGGAGATGCCGGGATGGGCTTTGCCGTCGTTGCTGATGAAGTGAAATCACTGGCACTGGAATCCCAGAAATCTGCTGAAAATATCGCAACCATCATCGGAAACCTGCAGAAGAAATCCCTGATGGTGTCAGATTCGATGAAGACATCTTCCAATGAGGTGAAAGCAGGGAATGAAGCGGTTGGAAAGACTCTCCAGGTATTTGACCAGATTGTCCAGGCCATCAATGAAGTCCACCAGAATATGACCGAGGTTGCTGGAGCTGCCGAGGAACAGGCCGCAGCAGTCCAGGAGATCACGGCAAGCATTACCGAAGTAGACGACATGGTCAGGCAGACCGCTAAAGAAGCGGTGAACTCAGCTGCAGCAACCGAGGAGGTATCGGCCTCTGTTGAACAGATAAACAGGGTTGTCACTGATGCATCCATCGCCCTGCAGCGAATATCATCAGACATGAGCCAGTTCAAGGTTGCATGAGAGAGTCAGGAGCCGGAATATGGGAACCTATTGTGTGGAGACACTGACAGAACCAGGACCAGAGGAGCATAACACCTCCTCTTTTGTCCAGACATCACACCGGAACAGGACCAAGGGAGCAGGCTCAATTCAGGTTGTTGAGTTCATCCTTGGAAAAGAGATGTTTGCCATCGATCTCTTCGATACCAGGGAGGTGATTACCCAGACCGAAGTAACCCCCCTTCCCAGCACCCCTGATTATCTGAAAGGAATAATCGATCTCCGGGGATCGATAACAACCATTGTGGATCTCAAAGGACTGATGAATATCACCACCGAGTCGGTGGGAAAGAGAAATTCGCGGATTATCGTCCTTGACCGGTCCATAACCAGCAAACCAATCGGAATACTGGTAGATGATGTCTTCTCCGTGACAACATACGGGCAGGAAGACATTGACCGGGAAAATACCTCATCAAATGATACTCACCGGGATATCCTTGGAGTCATCCGGAAAAAAGCAAAAAATGCCGGGGAGAAAGAGAAGGGCGGCCTTGTTGTCTGGCTTGATATCAGAAAAATGATTGAAAAGATTGAGACTGACCTCTGATTACTGGTTTTAATTTTTTCAGGATATTGTCAAATCACCGACGACAAAGGGAATATTTATCATCCACATGGTGAGATATTCACCATATCAAAGAATCGATCAGAATGAATACCCCCTCTCTTTTCACCCCGGAACTGAATGCTATCCTGTCCTGTAGTAATGCAGAGAATAATCCTTGAAAAGACGATTGGATTTACCAGGGACTATGAAGATTTCGGATCCATCTCCAGCCGGTGGATTCACCTGTTATCACTCATAAAATCCGCATACGCTGATCTCTCACTCCCCGAAGATATGCTTTCCCTCACCATTCCTCATGATATAGAAGTATACACTGATTTCATATTCAAAAAAGTCTTTACGACCCTTTTTGAGAATTCAGTCAGGCATGGAGGTACCATCACCAAAATCAGTGTTTTTGTGAAGGAATCTGAAAACGGTCTGATCATCGTTTACACCGATGATGGCACTGGTATTATGAGTGAAGAGAAGGAACTCATCTTCAGGCACGGCTATGGCAGACATACCGGGATTGGACTATTTCTTGCACGCCAGATACTGTCCATATCGGGTTTTTCAATTCGGGAAACCGGAGAATATGGAAACGGAGTACGCTTTGAAATAACGGTGCCGGAAAACGGATTCAGGTATCAGATACGATAACAGAAAAGTGACCTGATGATTACCCTGGCCACGGTGACCATTCAAAATTCGATACCGTGTCATACCATCATCAAAAGAACGAAAAAAGACAGGGAATATTAGGGTGGGAAGCGGATTTATTTTGCTTCGTATTTCTTGATCACAGTAGTCAGTCTGGCAATAATATCCTTATTGAGATCCCGGACTTTCCTCGATGCAATCTCGTGAATTTTCTTCTGTGAAAGGTCAGTCTCTTTTCCAAGCTGGGTCTGTGTCACCTTCTTCGCTTGGGTCAGTGCATTAATCCGGTCTGCAATCTCTTTGGGTATCTCAATAATATCTTCGAGAACCGATTTTGATCCGGCTTTTGCTACTGGCTTTTTCGCAGGTGCAGCCGGTGCCTTAACTGGTTTTTTCGCTGGAGCAGATGTCTTTTTTACTGGAGCTGCTGCCACTGCTTTTGATGACTTTGCCGCTGGTTTAGCAGGTGTTTTTACGGGTGCTTTTACAGGTGCCTTCACAGGTGTTTTTGCTTTTGATGCAACCGGTGCGGGTGCTGGCTTTTCTTCTGCCTTCACCTGTTTCTTTATCTCTTTTACTTCAGCATCCAGAGACTGGATCATCTTTTCCATCTTCTGGATCTGTTTTGCCTGGATATCTACAACCTTCTGAAGGTTATTTTCTGGTGCGGCTGGTTTTGCAATCGGTGCCTTTGCTGGAGTCTTTGTGCTGACTGGTTTCTTTGAAGTTGTCTTTTTGGTAGTTGGTTTTGTGACCATTATGATCCCCCCATTAGTCTAATGACGTATAATAGTGTAGTTTAAATTTTCTTAAACATTCCGGGCCCTGAACGCCGGATATCACCAATACATCACGAGTGACTTACCAGATAATAGAACGTGCTATTTTATATTTTTTTAGTATCAGGATAGGAATATTCCTTCAATTCTCAAACTCAGCATGAATGAAAAG
>CAZEWE010000253.1:0-3176 GCA_964515765.1 uncultured Methanospirillum sp.
ATTTCAGACTATTATGCATCGCAGCGTATTTTGAAAGAAATTCATAAAGGGGCCGGCTGTCCCATATGCGGAAGTACCGGAGGGCAGTCAAAGTTATCACGACATGCACACGTGTGTGAGTCATGTCTTCAGAAGATTGAATCTGATAGATTAATCATCGAGGAACATCTTTTTCAAAAAGCAGTTCGAATGGAGAAGATCAGTTCAAATGAAATTCCTTTTTTAATATCACTTCCAGACCAGGAAAAATATAATCTCCTATTCAGATTCTTTCAAAAGCAAACTGAAATCGGTCAAAAGGAAACGCTTGGCCTGGTCAGAACATTTGTCGATCTTCTTCAGATTCCAACTGATACGGATTACTTTTTCGAAACTTTTTATCCCCGGTATCTAAAAGAATTCACAACGAAACCCGGACTACTCCCGCGTTGGTGTACTGACGTTCCGATTGGTCTTCGTGAGATTAGAAAACCGGGAGAGATGATCCATTACATAGACACGATGGTTATTTTTGACCAGAAAGAAGTGTTCACAAAGAGAAAAACCGGAAAACTTTTTACCCTGACCTGGGGAAGGGATCGCATTTACTCTCATGCCAAAGCAGGTGAAGAGACCGAATGGGAGTATTTCGAGACCTATCGTGGAACCGTAGTCATATCATCCGAACGGATAATTCCCTTCCTATCAGATGGGACATACCCATTTGTCTTCCTCAATGCACGGATCACAAAACTTATTGTGAACCCCGATGGTGTGGAGATATTCATTGACGGTCATGACCGACCCTATTGCATTACAGGAATGAATCAGAACAGAGGGTGGAATATCAGGTTCTGCCTGGAAAACCTGGTAAAAAAAGGGACTGTTATCGAAGAAAAATGAGTTAAGGGATTAATCCGGAACTTTTCTTTTTTTCCGAATTTCCGATCTATACCACATTCTCTCGAATCTATGAAAAAACAGAGATATTCGAGATAAGGGCTGCCTCTTTTCCGACATACGGGGATGAGGAAAGTTTTTGCATTATTTCTTTTCCCATAAGAAGTTCTGCTTCTGCTTCAGGGGTTGTGATATTTTCTGCTCCGGTCATGAGCATTTCAGACCTGCAGAGATGCGTATATGCATTGCATATCTCCTTATTATCAGACAACCTTATAGCAGGTTATACCGCTGATCTGGAGGAGGATCTTGCAGACAATATTGTAAAGCAGATTACAGTAATAGACCAGATCGTTGATAAACTTGACAAAGGATGGATTGAATCAGAGAAAATCCGCAATTTCCTCATGAAGCATTACGGTATTGGATAGGGTAAAAGGTATATCTTACAGAGATCTGGTGATTTACATGGTATTCAAAGATTTTTCATTTGATTTCAACCCAAAAAAAACAGGAAGAAATGGGTCAAAACCTGCTGACTTGGTTATAATGAACGCGGAAATCCTGACCTGTGATGATAAAAATCCTCATGCTGAAGCAGTAGCGGTGAAAAACGGGGTGATCACCTATGTTGGTGATGAGACAGGAATGGAAGATTATGTGGGCCCTGATACGGAGATAATTGATGCCAATAAGAGGACATTAACTCCCGGATTTGTGGATAATCACTGTCATGTTATCTGGATTGGTGCATTAACAGGGCTCATGACAACAGAACTATTTAATTGTGATTCTTTGGAAGAATTTGAGGCTGCGCTGAAAAACCACCGCTTGAAAAACCCTGATCTGCCAGTTTTAATGGGTGTGGGATGGAGATATCATTACCTGCCACAAAAAACACCAACGATTGAATTTCTGGATTCACTCATAGAAGATATCCCAGTTATTTTAATGTCGTATGATGGTCAGGCAGGATGGATAAATTCTGTTGCCTTGAAACTGATGAAGGAGAGAAATCCCCTTGCCTTCACAAAACTGGCACCCGCTGTCGATGAAAAGACCGGTGATTACCTTGGAATATTCAGACATTTTCATGCCTTTGATATCTTTGACTACTTTTCCAGAGATGAATTAGGAAAGGCTGCCCTGGAAAAAATGGAGAGAAACATCTCTCATGTTCTGCAGGAAGCGCTGTCATTCGGGGTAACCACCATGAATGATGTGCAGATCTATCCGTCATTTATTCCGGGGATTCTTGAATTCAGGGATAAAGGTGGGCTTGACCATGTCAGGATCTGCTGTTCGTATTATATCAGTCCCCATGATTTAAAAGATGTGGAAAAACTGAAAAAAGATCTTGAATCATGGAAGGAAGTAGGGCATAAAGAGTCAGACTCCCATCTGAAAATGGGATCATCTCTGAAATTTTACATCGATGGTGTTTTCAGCAACCGGACCGGGTTTCTCCTGGAACCCTACTCTGATGATCCCTCAAGCTATGGTGAGGAGGTCTGGAGTCAGGACGAATTCGACCGGGTGATAGAAATCATCGATAAGATGGGTTTTCAGGCATGTACCCATTGTTGTGGTGATGCTGGTATCAGACGGATCGTGAATTCATATGAACGTGCGATGCAGGTGAATGGAAAGAGAGATGCCCGGCACCGGCTTGATCACTGTGAATTACCACAAGCTGGAGAGATGGAGAGAATGCAGAGGCTGGGACTCTACGCTGCAATGCAGCCAAACCATTTCTTTGCAGATGAGAAGGTAGAAAAAGCCCTCGGACGGAAAAGACTGAATGGGTACATGCCATACCGCAGTCTGGAAAAGGCAGGAGTTCACCTCTCATTTGGAAGTGACTGGTGTGCAGGTCCGATCAATCCCATGTATGGTTTATTGTTGGCGACAATGCGTTTTAATTACAAAGGAGACACAGACTGGGGTCCGGATGAGGCTATCAGCGTTGAAAATGCCATTCGGCACTGGACCATCGACTCAGCCAGAGCCATGTTTATGGAAGATTGCGTTGGATCAATAGAAGTAGGGAAATATGGAGATATGGTTTTGTGGAATCAAAATCTCTTGAAAATTACATCATTATGGTTTTTACTTACACATGACCTTGAATTAGGGAAATTAGACGATTTTGTTGATATCACGTTTGTAGAGGGTAAAACAGTATATATCAAGAGTTGAGATTAATTAACTTTTTATAGTTTTTTCAATCAAAGACAATCTGGTACTCTCTCCTCCCTATAATGATGATTCGTCAGTTTCCCCCTTTTATTCTCAAT
>CAZEWE010000254.1:0-3162 GCA_964515765.1 uncultured Methanospirillum sp.
ATTATCGCGGTATTGGCCTCTTTTGATCTCTCAATATTCCGGTTGATTTCATGGGACTGGTTCTCAAGATTGACTGCCATTGAGTCAAATGATGAACCAATGTGGGTAATTTCATCCTGTCCGGTCAGTGCAATCCGGTATGACAGGTTTCCTGCTCCAACCTCACCCATACCGGTAATAAGCAGATTTATCCTCCGGGTAAGATTGCGGATGATAAGCCATGAGATGAAAAGGAGGATTATTGCACATATGATGGTTATTATGACCGTGGCCAGGACAATTGACTGATAACCGGCCTGTGCATCTAGGTAATATTGATTGGCACTCTGGGTATTGAGCTCTATGAGCTGAGCTAATCCATCATATGTTTTCTTCCGTGTCGGTACCAATACTTCTGTTCTCAATTTTGTTGACTCTTCAACTTTCCCGGCGAAATTTAAGTCATTGGTCTGTTGTGCAAGATCGAAATATTCTGTTGACGCCTGTTTGAGATCAGTAAAAATTGTTTTTTCGTCATCACTCATTGGAATAGATTCATATTTTTCCAGTTTTTCTTTGAATGCAGTTACATAGGGCTTCTGGTTTGCATCCTGGATTGCAACCTTTTTCACCGGGTCAGGCTCCAGGGTGAGCATGTACCCCCCGACTGCAAAACTCATCATGTCAGAATATGCTTCAAGAGCCAGAACTGAATGGGCATATTTATTCTGATATAACTCACCCAATTGACCGTTTATCTGCTGGGTGCTTAATATGCCGATGCAACCTACCACAATTATCGCTAAAATCCCCACAATAACGAGGATCAATAGTTTTTTACTTATTGTCAGATCGTCTAGTTGAATCATATACCCTGCCTTACAGAATAGTAGGTCAGTAAAAGATAATTATAGATTTCGTACCAAAACCCCTGAAAATGGTGCTTTATGAATGTGCGGTAAGTATCGATAGTCAAAAAAGACGAAAACCGAGTTTAAAAATGTTTTTAAACCGTTTCAACTTCATGTGAAAATGTCTTCACATCTCTTCGTAAAAAAATGTTTAAGAAAGATTTATGGGGGTGCTCTTTTTGCTCTTTACAGACCACCAAGGCCAGCCTTGATGAGCCCCTCTTTGAGAGCCATACTCTCTTCTACATGTTTCCCAAAGTCCCCAGATTCAGATACTCCACCGGGCGTCAGATTCGGGTGTGGGACATTCCCTGCTGATTTATTCCACCCTTCAAAGAACCATGCCCAGGAAGCTGGATCCTGTGCTACCATCTCAGCAAATCCGGGTGAGAGTGGGGTGGTTTTGGAAAAGGAGGGAAGGGTCAGATCTGCCTTGTCTCCTTCACCGGTCTTTCCTGTATTGACCTCAACCATTCCGGAGATCGTACTGGAACCGGCATCATTCACGACCATCAGGGATACCAGGTATGTTCCCGGGCTTGTATAGGTATAGACCGGATTGGTATCAGTTGAATAACTGCCATCTTCGAAGTACCAGAGACGGAAGGTTGGATCTCCGAGAGATTGATCAATAAACTGTATCATGGAGATATCCGATGCTTCAATTATCTCTGCACTGAACATCGCTACCGGTAAGGCCGGATCGGTCACCGCTGCAGACTGGGACATGACAAGGGGACAGGGCGGCCTAATCGTTGGTCGTGGAGTCGGGGTCGGGACCGGGGTTGATGCGACAATGTAATTCTCAGCGATGAAGGTGTCTGATCCTCCTGCATTCGAAGCGGTGAGTGATACCGGATACACTCCCGGACGGGTGTAGGTGTGATAGGGATGCTGCCGGGGTGAATAACTCCCATCACCGAAGTACCATGCCCATGATGTAGGCTTGTCTGCAGAGGTGTCGATGAACAGCACCGTGAGTGGGACCGGTCCGGTGGTTGGTGATCCCATGAATGATGCAGCCGGCGGATAGGTGCCGGGTGTCGGAACCGGAGCAGGAGTGGGGATTGGGTTTTGTGCCTGAATGAGACCTGGAACAAATGTCTTATTATACCCGGCGCTATTTGATACGAGGAAACCGACCGGATACACCCCCGGTGCAGTATAGGTATGCTCAGGGTTTTGCTCATTGGAGGTTCCGCCATCACCGAAGTACCATCCCCAGAGTGTCGGGTTTCCGGTGGAATGATCGGTAAACTGGACGGTCAGGGGAACCGGACCGGTTGACTGGCTTAATGAGAATAAGGCGACCGGTGGCATGAGTGAATCAGCCTGTACGCTATCAGTTGTCGGTACTCCACTACTATTTTCAGTTGTATTGTGATATCCGGATTCGAACACGACCGGCGAGATGATCTCTGAACCGGCCGCGATACATGGACAAAGAAGGAATATGCCCAGAATTAGCAGTATGAGATATTTTTTATCACCAATGTTTTGGAATTTCATAGAGAAGCCCCCCATTATGTACAATAACAGATGCTCATATATTTATAATTCTTAATAAATATTTTGTGAGAGATGAAAAATAAAAAATTATAATTGGCTCTTCTCGTCGGGATTCGAGGGAAGAAAGGTGAAGGGAGTGGACAAGAGGGGAAAATGGCGGACAAATGATGAAAATGAAGCCTTTGATCCTATGATAACGTGTTATACCGATTTATTTTGATTTTTTAGTTGCCGGACTATTTGATTGAGTATGATCAGAAACCGGGGTATACGTTTCCATCTCACCGTCTGAATGGACCTTATCAAGGAGTTTGGATAATGATTCGGCTAATTTCTGAGCTGCAGCATGAGACATATATACCCTGGACCCTTTGACAATATTTTTCCCCTCTCTTCTGACTCCGGGCATTTCAAGAAAGTCAATTGAGACATCCCGATGAGAGACCTGAACATATGCCATGTTTGAGTATGAACTATGGGTAATATCCAGACTCAGATCTTCCGGTTTATATGCATACAATTCATGAAGATCAAGAGTCCCGGGATTATGTTTCTCACTTGTTTTCATCAATGCTACACTCCTTCTGCAATTACATAACTGTGTTTATAATTTAACCAGCCGCTCCTCCATACGATGTACCTCGACAAGCGGGTTGCTGGAGTCCAGGCCGTTCAGACCCTGTCCAGGCTGAACCGGGTAGCCACCGGAAAGAGGATACCTTTGTCCTTGACTTTATCAACACATCAGATGAGATTAAAGAAG
>CAZEWE010000255.1:0-3157 GCA_964515765.1 uncultured Methanospirillum sp.
CAGTGTTCAGACCTATAAACGGATCCCGGTCTCACCTAGAACCTGGGAAAAACTTTCTATCCTTAAAAAACCGGGTGAAACATTTGATCATCTCATTGCAGATTTGATTGAAGAACGAGAAAAACTGGATATCATAAGACGTGTTGAAAAAGGATCAGAAGAGGGAGAATTTCTTTCATTGGATGAGGCTGAAGAAGCCTGGAAAGAATGAAAGTTGAGGTTGAAATAAAAGCGTGTAATTTTGTGAAAGAATTACCCATTAAAGGTCGTCGTATTATTCTTAAACAATTACGCAGGCTGGAAGAACCATTTCTAGTATCAGAAATTGAAAAAATAGGTCATGATGTGTACCGTCTGCATATTGGTCGAACCTATACTGTATTCTTTATGATCTATACGGAACAAAATCTTGTCAGAGTGACAGATGTTTTTCCATCGAAACAGCACATAAACAATACAACAGGTTTGCATAAAAGATTACGTATGTTATGTAAGAAACCGGAAAAGGTTCTATCACTCATCAGGTAACATAACACTGTACGATGAGGTTCTTCAATACAGCCGGACCGGTGAACTGCCAGGATCATTACTGCCTTCCTCCTCTTACCCGATTCGATCTCTCAGATATTCTTACACTCATCAGCCAGAAGAAGTACTTTATTCTTCACGCTCCCCGGCAAAGTGGAAAAACATCATGTTTGCTTGCTTTACGTGATTATATCAACAATACGGACGAGTATCGTTCACTGTATATAAATGTCGAGGCTGCACAGGCTGCACGAGAAGATGTTGAGAACGGTATGTATGCAATCATTGCTGAGATCATGAAAAGGGTAGAACAAGGGAATGTAATACCGAATCCATCAATCCTGGCTGATGCTGTAAAAGGGAACCCGAATGCATTTTCAGTTTTGAATATACTTTTAAGCAAACTTGCATCATCATCAGATAAACACCTGATCTTATTAATCGACGAAATTGATTCTCTTGTTGGTGATACCCTGATATCGGTCCTCAGACAGATTCGGGCAGGGTATGACACCCGGCCCCTTCATTTTCCCTCAACAGTCATATTGTGTGGGGTTCGGGACATCCGTGATTACCGGATACATTCAAAGAAAGAAAATGGTATCATCACCGGAGGGAGTGCATTTAATATCAAGGCAGAATCGTTACGACTGGGGAATTTCTTAGAAGAAGAAACAAGAATGCTCCTCCTTGAACACACAAGAGAGACCGGGCAGAAATTTGAGGAAGATGCAATAGCTTTGATATGGAATTTATCAGAGGGGCAGCCATGGCTGGTCAATGCCCTTGCATACGAGGTTTGTTTTAAAATCGAAATGGGTAAGGATCTGTCTCACCCAATTACTGAATCGCTGGTCATGGAGGCAAAAGAACGGCTCATTCAAAGAAGGGAGACACATCTTGATCAGCTGGCCGATAAACTCAAAGAAGACCGGGTCAGGAGAGTTATCGGGCCGATTATGAGTGGAGAATCCTCACCGGAGATGATCCCCGAAGACGATATCTGGTATCTTGAGGATCTTGGTCTTATCACAACAAAAGGGCAACTACGAATCTCAAATCCAATATACAAAGAGATTATTCCGAGAATACTCACCTACTCTACCCAGTTGACGATAACGAAAGATCCTGCATGGTATATTAATCATACCGGCGGTCTTGAAATGAATCTGCTTCTCTCCTCGTTTCAACAATTTTTCAGGGAACATAGTGAAATCTGGCTTGAACGGTTTACCTATAAGGAAGCAGGCCCTCAACTCCTCCTGCAGGCATTCCTCCAGCGGATCGTGAATGGTGGAGGGCAGATAACACGGGAATACGGACTTGGTATGGGCAGAACCGATCTCTTTATCCTCTGGCGTCTTCCTGACGGAGGGTATCAGCGGTTTGTCATTGAATGCAAAGTACTCAGAGGTTCACGTGAAGCAACCGTTCAGAAAGGCCTTGTCCAGGTAGCCGGCTATGCTGATCGGTGTGGTGCTGATGAAGTATATCTGCTTTTATTTGACCAGGAAATTGGAAAGAACTGGGATAATAGGATCTTTACCGAAACTGCTGAATATAACGGCAGGCAGATAATAATATTCGGGATGTGAAATCGAAGAAAAAAAGATTTTACCCACAAAAAATCCCGATAACAACTGAATTATTGAACTGATACACTCAGGGCAATAGAAACTCAAAACCCAGGGTTTCGTCGCAGCATCCCTCCAACTCGGACTTACCTATAATACCAAGGACAGATAACAGATATTTAATGTCCGAGAAAAGGTTCTCTCTTTTTCTTCTTGTTATATGTCTTTTACCCGTCACCCTTACCGGGTTGGTTTTTGCTGACGAACCACCAGGATCTGAATTCGCCGACATTGTCCTCATGAACGGAACAGTCTATACTGTCGAATATGGGACTAACTGGCCAGATACTCCGCACGAGGCAATCGCCATACATGGCAGATCCATCCTCGCAGTCGATACAAACAGCGGGATAAAGCAGTATATCGGACCTGATACACAGGTACATGACCTGATGGGGAAGATGGTCCTGCCAGGGTTTATTGATACCCATATCCATCTCGGTGCTGCTGCCCAGATTATGGCCGGTGTCGATCTGCTCTCATGTACATCCCTTTCAGAAATACAGAGCAACCTCAGTGATTATGCAGAGAAGAATAAGGATGTCCCGGTAATCAGGGGATTTGGATGGAATTATTTCCTCTTCAATGAATCAGGACCGCATAAGGAGATGCTGGATGAAGTCATCAGCAATAAACCGGTCATTCTGACATCATTTGACGGGCATGCAACCTGGGTCAATTCACGAGCTCTTGAGATCGCGAAAATCACAGGTTCAACTCCTGATCCAACGGGAGGGAAGATTGAACGGGATGCAGAGGGCAATCCAACGGGAGTTCTTCGGGAGATGGCCGCTTCAAATCTGGTGACAAGTAAGGTCCCTCCCCTGACGATAGCCCAGATAAAAGAGATGCTGGAAAAAATACTGCCCAAAGCATCCGAGGCAGGCATTACAACAGCCGATGATGCAGCAGTCTCACCAGAAATCATCTCAGCATTTGCAGATCTGGAAGATGAAGGAAAATTACCGGTCAGGGTATTTGGTGAGATAGTCGCT
>CAZEWE010000256.1:0-3157 GCA_964515765.1 uncultured Methanospirillum sp.
GCCCATGATTCAGGCCAGCTGGAGCAATACTCGAAAAAATAAAAAACCAGTTAATTTATTAGCTGATTACAATACATCATCCATTTATCTGTTTTTCAAAAGGGCGAGACGCCTCATGATGGGAAGGGCTATCTTCGCTCCGAGGACAAGCACCTGAAAAAACGGACCTTCAAGCCGTCCGGATACTTCCTTGAGTCTCTCCGGTATATTAATCCCCTGGGGACAGGCGGAAAGACAGGAGCCACATCCGACACAGGCAGATGCAACCGAATACCCACTCATGACCCCACCGAGACGGGCGGCATACACAGCATTGGTACGCCAGGTATCTCCGAACATGAAGAGATTATTGTACATCTCAAAGCAGGATGGAATATTAACCCCGAACGGACAGGGCATGCAGTACTGACACCCGGTGCAGGGCACTTTCATCAGTGAATGCCAGGCATCGGTGACGTTCCTGATGATACCCTGCTCTTCAGCAGTCAGACTTCCCGGGTACGCAGTCTCTGCAGTCCGGCAGTTCTCATCAACCTGTGCAATATCATTCATCCCCGACAAAACCATGGTGACTTCAGGCTGATCCCAGAGCCACCGGAGCGCCCATTCTGCCGGAGTCCGCTTTTCTGGAGCCTGCTCCCAGATCTGTGCTATCTCACCAGGGGGAGTCTTTGCAAGTTTTCCACCAAGGAGCGGTTCCATGATAAACACCGCAAGGCCCTTTTCTGCAGCATATTTCAGACCCTCCCGGCCTGCCTGACTGAACTCATCGATGATATTGTACTGAATCAGGCAGCAGTCCCAGGGGTATGCATCCACGATCTTTTTAAATGTCTTCGTATCTTCATGGAAAGAAAAACCGGCGTATTTTATCCGGCCATCTGCTTTAGCCGTATCAAGAAACTCCATTACTCCGAGTGCCTTCATCCGGTCCCAGCTCTCATTTCCGATCGAGTGGATGAGATAATAGTCGATATACCCGGTGCATAACCGGCTGAGCTGAGTATTTAAAAAGAAATCCATATCCTCCCTGGATTTGACCAGCCAGTGAGGGAGTTTGGTTGAAAGGGTTACTCTTTGCCGATACCCGTCTGCAAGGACTTTGCCAAGAAAGGATTCCGACTGTCCGTGATGGTACATCCAGGCGGTGTCAAGATGAGTAATGCCCTTCTCTATTGCATACTTTAGCAGGGCTTTTGACCGTTCCTCATCGATGGAACCATTCTTTTCCACAAACCGCATACACCCGAATCCAAGGATTGGGAGTTTTTCCTGTGTCCGTGGTACTTCCCGACTGAGCATTACCATTCACCGTGACTATTGTCCAGAACCGGACACCTATCCGGATAAAAAGGAGGATGGTCCAAAATCTTCCATCTGTTTATTCATAAGTGCCTGAACGGTTGCATACCGGGCAATTGCCAGATGTATCTTCTGACTGAGATCTGAGAAGACCTGAGATGGATCGCCGGTCTTTATCACATAAAAATCAACATCTGATCCCTTCGCCTCCTGTTCTATATCCTCCTGCCTGATTCCACTCAGGAAGATAAAGGGTGTTGACGTGCCACGCGTTCGAACATGATGCAAAAATTCAATGCCATTCATCTCCGGCATCTGATAGTCAGAGATGATGATGTCAAACGGTTTTATGCGGAGTATCTCAAGAGCCTCTTCTCCGGATTCTGCAGAAGTTATTTCATAGTCTCCAAAAAGCGTGAGATAATCACAAACCGTTGATCTCCACAGATGCTGATCATCGACATGGAGCACCCGGAGTGGTTTTTCAGGCATATCTGATAGAGTACCCTATACATCGTCCGGTGATATATAGCTTGATACATTCTTCTCTGGTATTTAGAGACCGTTTGGAGCTCGATGACCGATATTTCATCAAGGTTTTTCCGTGTCATGGTATTGCATGGCATTACTGAATGCAAAGGCGATGTGCATATCTGGTTTGCGCAACTGGTTGGCAAATTCTTAATGTATCACGGGTTCTATGTTCATTCATCCCAGAAATATGCATACCATCCTGCTCTCCTGCAGGACCCTGAGAAAGAACTGCAGGACAGCCAATAGGTGGTACCGAGGTCAGATGTGTGGCTGGCAGATTTTTTGGGACAGTGGTCATGGAACCAGGAAAGGAGGGATTGAATATGGGAACCGATGCAATCGTAATGCAAGAACGGACTTTTTCGAAACTAAATCCAAATATCGAGTGTGCTCTTCGTGATGCACAGAACTGCAAGATGGCAGGGGATTATCAGCTTGCCCTGAACCTGTACAATAAGGTGATTGAAGAGGACCCGGCAAATGCACGGGCATTACATTCAAAGGCAAATGTTCTGGACCTGATGGGAAATCATTCTGAAGCGATCAGATGCTACGATTCTGCTCTTGAGTGTGATCCTCACAATGCCGAGGTCTGGTATAATAAGGGAATGACCCTTCGGAAGACCGGTCGGCATGAAGAAGGACTTGAAAGTATCAGAAAAGGTATCTCCCTGGCCATGGGAGACATCTGACAGTAAATTTCCTATTTTTCTTTCTAAATGTGATTTCGCAGCATTTTTACCGGGCAGTTCACTTTCACCCTGCACCCCTGAAGTTTATATGGTCATCACTCCGACCATCAGAGTATGATACCGCTGCCATCTTATCTGACTACTCTGGCTCCATGGGAATTTTCCGTTTACATCGCTCCCCGTGACGTTATCCAGGCAGCGCTTCCGGATGCAGCAGGAGCATTCAGGTCGGCTCTATACCTGCACGGGAACTCAGGGACCAGGCTGCTTCGGCCGCATCCTGACCGGAATATGACATACATGCAGGTTATGGGATTTGATGACCTCATGTCCCATATTTCCGGGGCGAAAGGATCTCTCCTCCTCATTGAGTACTGTGATGAGTGGTTTATGGACGATCCTGACCGGATTGCCGCATTTGGAGATGCCTGTATGAAATATTCCCGGAAGAAAGGGGCTGCTGTTCTTCTGTCGGTCAGGGTGAATTATGTTATCCGGACCCTTCGTCCATTTATTGGGCCGGTCCAGTGGGTGCAGACGTCGCCCCGGTACGCCCTGTCGCAGACTCCTCTTTTTGTGTGTGAGGATCAGCAGGTGTTCAGGTACGGGCAGCAGACTCTTGGAGTGTA
>CAZEWE010000257.1:0-3156 GCA_964515765.1 uncultured Methanospirillum sp.
TTTCAGCTCATAAGAATCCGCGGTTTGTCGAGGATTGTGTCAGAGAGATGGCACGTCGTGTCCATGCAGAGTTTGGGGATCTTCCCGGTGACTCCGTGGTAACCATTGCCCAGGATAATGAAGAGAGTATTCACCAGCATGATGCGTTTGCAGAGCGGCAGGCAACCATTGCCGAGCTTGCGGATGAGATCAATGGTGAAAACCTTGATATCAGCTAAAATACCAGACAAGCACGAGAACCAGCAGAATAAGTGCGGTTCCGGCAAGAATTACCAAGTTCTTTTTTTCCTGATCTCTGCAGAGAAGTTCCTGCTCCATGATACTGACAAACTCAGAACATACCGGAACCATCTGCCAGACCTTTTCAACATCATCTCTTGTTACATCATGAAAGTGATGTGAGACCTGATTTCGAAAATTGACAAGATCGATCATCTGCTGACGCATCTCCCAGGAGATAATCCCATGATCATGGAGTCGTTTAAAGAAAACTTTGTTTTTCACCTGCTCTTCGGAGCTGATATATCCCCGTATCAGGCTGACCTCACGTGCCAGGTCCATCAGGCGGTTCGTCAGGGCGAAAAGAACCATAGTTCGTGCGTAATAGTCCCTCCTATCCTGGTCAAAGCGTTCTTTTCTTCTGAAGATACTTTCCGCATCTTCCTGGTAGTGCCTGATGTCACAAAGTATGGACTGGCAAGCAGTGG
The DNA here is from genome assembly GCA_964515765.1 of uncultured Methanospirillum sp. GTDB lineage: Archaea > Halobacteriota > Methanomicrobia > Methanomicrobiales > Methanospirillaceae > Methanospirillum. Next base: position 708 of record CAZEWE010000257.1, read on the forward strand.
ATCGAAAAAGACAGGTCCCTGGAGGCATACGCAATAACTCATGTACGTGTCTTTTTTCCGGAATATATCAATTGCTATAGGTTTCCTCAAGAGAAGGCATGAGCGCGAAGCAGTATCCTTCACCAGTTTAGTATAAATCCGACAGATTTCGGTCTTTTTTTAAAAAACCGAAACCATACAAAAAGGCACTCGGAGAATTTTCCGATTCATTGAGTAACACAAAATGTGGTTTTTTAAAGGAACTCAAAATAAATATTTGAATTCATTTTAATCTTATTTTTTATAAATCAGTTAAAAATCAGATTTTCTCTAGCCTATATGAACGAAGTGGTCTCAACGTTTGGACTAATTTGGATCATACTGGTTGTGAAAAAATGAATGTTCGTATTAATATCGGTCGGACATCGGCTTTAAATCGTGGCATGATTTCCTTTCAAATGGCAAATTAGATATATCTTATACCCAAACAACCTTTTGTCGTACAATGGTACGGTCATACCCTCAGATCTCCTGAGGGCTCATGATATGAGTTGTACAGCATTGCGAACAAACAAATATCAAAGGCGATTCTCTTGTCCAAAGTAGTAGAAGTTTCCCCAACCACACGACATGAAGGACACTCCAAGCTTGTCCTTAAAGTCAACGATGCGGGAATAATTGAGCGTGGAGATTGGCTGAGTATCACTCCGGTAAGAGGTATTGAGAAGCTGTGCGTTGGTAAGACCATGCACCAGGCACCCAAGATCTCATCCCGTGTTTGTGGTATCTGTCCAATCGCCCACACCCTTGCAGGTATCGGTGCTATGGAGGCATCGATCGGCTGTGAAATCCCACAGGATGCATATCTGCTGAGAACCATCCTTCAGTGTGCTAACAGACTGCACAGTATTGCCCTGCACGATATCCTTGTCCTTCCGGATATGTATATCCCAGGAACAGACACCAAGATCAACCCGTTCACTCCGGAAGAGCCAGTCAGAACCGTTGCAAAGCGGATCCAAAAGCTCCGTGAAGTAGGGCAGACCGTTGGTGAAATAGCAGGTGGAGAAGCCATTCACCCGAGCAACCCACGGGTCGGTGGTATGTTCTACAATATCTCTCCACAGGCAAAGCAGAAACTGTACGATCTTGCCAAGGAAGCTCTTCCCCTCGCCATCGCCCAGATGGAATTCATGAATGCGGTATTCAAGAACTGGGAGAACCGTGGCACTGTTACTGTCGGTAAGACCGAAGTCGAGATTCCGGAGAAGTTCGGATGGCACGACCAGGGATACATGGCAGTTGATCCTGTCTTTGACAGTTCAAGCCTTGACTTTGAACCAAAGTGGGACCCGGACCGGTGGACTGATGTCTCACCATACAACTGGTACCAGGGAGAACTCGAGATCAGCCTTGAAGACCCGGACTACCCGGTTGGTGGAACCACCAAGGTAGGTACGAAGGCATGGCCACAGATGCAGGCATGTACATCCATTCCGCTCTATGACGGTCAGCCGGTTGAAGTAGGTCCACGTGCACGTCTGGTCCAGTTCAAGAACTATGACCGCAAGGGTGCAATGGGACTGAACATTGCCCGAGAAATGGAATACCCTGACTGTCTGTACACCATGATGTCAGCTCTTGATGCACTGGACTGCAATGGTTCAGTACTTGCTGATGAGATCCCTCAGGGTGACGGCAGCCTTGGATGGAATGCAAACGAAGCACCACGTGGTTGTGATGTCCACCTTGCCCGCGTCAAGGATGGAAAGGTTCAGGAATACACCCTTCTTGTTCCGACCACATGGAACTTCCCGACCTGCAGTCGGGCTCTCGAGGGAGCACCCTGGCAGCTTGCCGAGGTCATTATGCGTGCATATGACCCCTGTGTCTCCTGCGCTACCCACATGCTGGTAGTTGACGAGAGCAAGAAGATTGTCGCCCAGAAGCTCGTCCAGTGAGAGTGCCCTGCGCATGCTGTTCCAGGAGATCGTAATCTGCGGGTGCGGAAACCCGCTCTTTGCGGATGATGGGTACGGACCGGCCGTAGTCGAGGAACTTCTAAAACTCGACCTGCCTGAGAATGTAAAGGTAATAGATGCCGGCCTTGGCGGTCCGCATTTCCTCTTTACCCTTCTTGCGCAATCGGATGAACCGGTCAAACACCTCTTCATTATAGATATTGCTGATTTCGGAGGAAATCCCGGAGATGTTGCAATCATCAGTCCTGATGATCTGCCACCGGGAAAATACCGGGATGCTCATTCCTGGGATTTAACCGAACCCATACACCAGCTGAAACACCGCTTGAAGATTGATATCATCGGGTGCCAGCCAAAACGGGTTTCTGAACCAGAATTTGAGATAGGACTCTCCGAAGAGGTAACAGAGGCGATCCCAAGGACAGTACAGCTCGTGCTGAAAATGATTGGGGTAAATCATGGGACTACTATCATTGATCTTCGGGAAG
>CAZEWE010000258.1:0-3155 GCA_964515765.1 uncultured Methanospirillum sp.
TTGTGTGTGAGGATCAGCAGGTGTTCAGGTACGGGCAGCAGACTCTTGGAGTGTAGGGAGAACGGAGAGGCAGATTTCCTGGTTTATTGGAGTATTGAAGCTCATTTTTTGTGAGAGAGACAGGGAACCAGTATTTAAAAGAGTTGCCGGTCATATGAGGGTTCCTATATTTTTCCTCAATAATTATAGATAACAATAAAAAAGAGGGAAATTTTTGGATTTTTTCTTTTATATCGTCCATGTAACATGGGTATAACAGGCACGCAGCGTATCTGACTGCGCCTGATAACAGCAATCGAGGATACCGGATGACCATGATCAATTATACAACGCCCGAGCTGTGCCCGCTCACTGACTGGATGCAAACCTGGAATCAGCAGGTATCAAAAAACCCGGATCGTAATACGCTGCTGGACCTGCGGCCACATGATATCTCCTGGACCGATCTCTTTGATTCCCTCAACCAATGTCAGAATTGTGCTGAGTGTATCGCAGCCGGGAAGAAGCATGAAATGGTTTCGGATAATGTCCTCTATCCCCCGGATAACCTTGCCAACCGGTTCAGGTCTGTCATCCTGCATGCACACCAAGGCGCAGATCTGAATACGGAGATCTGCATGGGACTCCTGGCCTCCTGGTGGTGTGAAGATTTGAGAGATGTGAAGAACTCAATTGATTTCAGGCTAAAGGTGATGCATGCGATTCAGAGATATCATCTTGACGGAGGCAGGATATGTGCCATTCCCGGAGTGGATGAGGTACTCTGTGCCGATCTCCTCAGGCGTTCGTGCAGGTTTCATGATGTGGTGCCTGTTGCCACATCAGGCCTCTCACTTGCGACCGATGATATCGTGAAGTCTGCATTGTTGTTTCAGATAGAGCGGATTTCGTCATGGGATACGCTCCGGTACACCTATGGATTAGAGCCGGTTCAGCGAGGTTATACAGAAAGTACAGCCGGATATACAGCACCGGGGATGAGATCATGAACCATACAGAGGAAGAGAATGTGGGGCTTGATATTACCATCATCGTGGATCGGTCAGGCTCTATGGAACACATACGGGAGGATGCAATAGGATCTTTCAATGTATCTGTTTCAGCCCCGGTCCGGTGAGGACAAGATGTATCAGTAGATATGGAGGTGAAAAAGATGGATACCGGCATTATCTATACCATGGATTTTCAGAATCATCAGAATTACCCGGAGCAGCCAGACCGGGCTATAAAGACAGCAGAATATCTCCGGAATCAGGGGATACCAGAGTTTATCGTTCCGAAGATATTCGATGAGCGCTATATCCGTTCGGTTCATTCAGAGCCTTATCTGGAGAGTGTAAAAGAGATTCCGGGAATTGATGAGGTTGATAACATCTTTTCAAACTCCCTCCTTTCAGCATACGGATGTCTTACTGCGGGTGATCTACTGGTAAACGGGGCCATAGACAATGCCTTTGTGTTGAACCGGCCTCCCGGTCATCATACCTATGCAGACAGCGGTGGAGGGTTTTGCTACCTGAATAATGCTGCAATCCTTACCAGGTATCTGCAGGATCATGGGAAGAGGAAAGTCATGATCATCGACTGGGATGCTCACCATGGAAATGGGACTGAGTCGATATTTTACGAGGACCCGTCAGTTCTCTATACCTCGATTCATCAAAGCCCCCTCTATCCGGGGACCGGGAAGGTGACCGATACCGGTATGGGTGATGGTGAAGGGTTTACGATAAATATCCCTGTTCCAGCCGGTACCGGTCATGATACCTATCGCGGGATATTTGAGAGGATCATCATACCAGCCGGGAAGGAGTTTAAACCTGATGCGGTTGTTATCTCCGCCGGACAGGATAGTCATGCCGGTGATCCGCTCACGGATCTTGAGCTGTGCTCAGGGAGTTATCACATGATGACCCGGATGATTTTGGAGGAGATCTCTTCACAGGCGATAGCGGTCCTGGAAGGAGGGTATAACCTTGATAATCTGGTGAAAGCGAATTATGCTATTGTTTGTGCATTGAGAGGGGAGGAGAGTCCATTTCAGGTGGAGAGAAGAAAAGAGCCGAAATTGGCAGCAAAGGCTTTGGGTGAAGCGATAACGGTTGTGAAAAAGTCCGGATGGATATAAGAGAGAATAGTCGAGAATTTTTTATTCAGTATTAGGCCGTTCATTCTCATGTCTATACATTTTGTGATGATATTTGCTGTAAAATTTTTTCATGAGGTACCCCATATCAAGAGGGCGAACAGATATCATACACGGAGAGGATCTGAATAAAATCGATATCTCTTCTGGCATATATACTCCAACATTATTATTCAGCAGAGCGGTGAAGAGTCGTTCACAATAATTTACACCTAAATACCTAATATCTAAAGATTTTACCGTTTCAGTAAAAATCTCAATAAAATATGGAGGAATTTCTTCGTCATTATTGAGAACAAAAGTAAGAAAATCCGGTTCTTGTAAAAGGCGGGCCAGAACTGGTTTCGATCTCCCATCTTCCTCAAGACTTCCTCCTATACTCTGCATCAAATATCGGATGTTATGATTATAATACCCAATTTCAGAGAGCAATTGGAATAACCGGTTTTGAAAACCCTTGATCTCCAGTTTTTTCGTATTCTCCTCTTCATTGATTATTTTTATGAGATTCCTGTATGGCTCATACACTGTCCCGTCAGCATAGGTCATGGGAGAATGGACCATCGTATAGGAGAAAAACGATCGAAACCAGGGTGAATCAAGGACCATCTCCGCTCCTTTCATGACATCAGGCAGATGGCAGTTCTCAGCCCCGGCATCCTGTAATGACCGGAGGATAGGGGTGTTATTTGCTTTGATGATGGATCCCCGGAGTTTGTTATCTGTCCGGATCAGGAAATTATGTGCCATAAGCTCCTCCCTGGCATCCGTTATCCACTGAACCGGCTGGGTGATGACCGGAGCATGTCTGCCTTGTGGTTTTCGTTTGCCATAGATGAACCGTACAGCATCCTGCTGGGTTTTTGGCTCTATGAAAGCAACATATACCGTGGCTAATTTCCAATCAGTGTCAAGAAATGCTATTGAATTATCTACACCGGGTTGTATTGGAGCAGACATTGTAACCATACGTTTGTGAAAATTTATGATAAGACTGTCGAAAAGAAGT
>CAZEWE010000259.1:0-1936 GCA_964515765.1 uncultured Methanospirillum sp.
GCGGGATCAGCCTTCATGCAGTTCCTGATATGCCGTATCTTGATAAATTCAGGAGCATCACCCATGGCACGTGCAGTATTCTCAAACAGAACCTGCTGCTGCTCCTTGCTCATGAGACGGAAGAGTTTTCCTGGCTGGGTATAGTAATCGGAATCATCTTCACGGAAATTCCAGTTTCCTGCAGCACCTGATAGTTCAAGCATCGGGTCTTTATACTCCGGCTGTTCCTGCCAGGCACCAAAACTGTTCGGTTCATATCCGACGGTTGAGCCGGCATTCCCATCCACCCGCATCTGCCCATCCCGGTGAGACGCATTGACCGGTGCGTTTTTTGCCCGGTTGACCGGAATCTGATGATGATTGACCCCAAGCCTGTACCGCTGGGCATCCCCATATGAGAACAGTCGTCCCTGGAGCATCTTGTCTGGAGAGAAACTGATTCCCGGGACAACAGCAGCCGGATTGAAAGCCGCCTGTTCGACATCCTGGAAGTAGTTATCAGGATTCCGGTTCAGCTCCAGAACGCCGACCTCAATCAGGGGAAAGTCCTTTTTAAACCAGACCTTGGTGAGGTCAAAGGGATTATAGGGCACATGTTTTGCCTGCTCTTCGGTCATGACCTGGATATACATGGTCCACCTCGGAAACTCGCCCCGGTCAATACTGTCAAGCAGGTCCCGCTGATGACTCTCCCGATCCTTTGCAACGATTGCTTCCGCTTCCTCATCGGTCAGGTTTTTGATGCCCTGCTGGGTCTTCAGATGGAATTTAACCCAGACCCGCTCGTTTTTAGCGTTGATCATGCTGAAAGTATGGCTGCCAAATCCATGCATGTGCCGGTACGTGGCAGGAATTCCCCGGTCGCTCATGACAATGGTCACCTGGTGCAGGGCTTCAGGCAGGTTGCTCCAAAAATCCCAGTTGTTCGTCGCTGAACGCATGTTTGTCCGGGGATCTCGTTTGACTGCACGGTTCAGATCTGGGAACTTGTGCGGGTCCCGGAGGAAGAAGACCGGCGTATTGTTCCCGACCAGATCCCAGTTCCCTTCTTCGGTGTAGAATTTCATCGCAAATCCACGGATGTCACGCTCGGCATCTGCAGCACCCCGTTCTCCGGCGACGGTTGAGAACCTGACAAATACTTCAGTCTTCTTTCCAACCTCTGAAAAGATTTTTGCCTTTGTATACCGGGTGATATCGTGGGTGACCGTGAACTCACCAAATGCACCAGACCCTTTTGCATGCATGCGCCGTTCAGGAATCACTTCTCTGTCAAAATGGGCTAGTTTTTCTAAGTACCAGACATCCTGCAGGAGCATGGGTCCCCGGGGGCCGGCAGTCATGGCATTCTGATTATCAGGGACCGGTGCACCAGCAGCCGTTGTAAGTTTACTCTTTTTTTCCATATGCATTCACCCTCTCTTTCCTGATTGAGTTAGATAATCTGACATATACCTTCTGGAATAGATATCTTTCCTTTTATCCTGTACCATAATTCTGGCAGGTTCTTTCCTGGGATAACTACGTGGTGATAGGCGGATGAAATTAAGAAAGAGGTACTCGTAAGAAGGTGAGTAAAATATGAGAGCAGGTATTTGTGTTAATCCGGGATTTTCAGGAACATCGATAAAAAACCGCCTCCCGGTTTTGAAAAGAAAAATGAGATAAAATGAAAGAAATAATGCAGTATATCAACTCGAAAATAATAGTTTATAGGTATGATTGATCAGTACCCCACCCCTTTCCGTACCGATCCACAACCCTCATTTGATCTCATCACAAAAACCTGGTATCCTGGTTTTTCAAACCATGTGCTCTTTGATAGTCTTGACGATGATGAGCAGGAATATGCAGAGCAAATAATACTGGATTTCACCGGATTTATCCTCTACTACCAGGACTGTGTTCCGGGGGACTGGTCACCGTCTGTCATCGA
>CAZEWE010000259.1:2036-3133 GCA_964515765.1 uncultured Methanospirillum sp.
GCTTTGGAAGAAGGTATAGATGTGAATGATAATGATGCCTTGCAGAAGTTCTTTTTAAAGGAAGGGATACGTGAAATGGAGGGACATGAGCCAGAGATTGTTGATGCCATAAATCAGGTTATCATATCATGGGTTCTTCCTTTTTCCGATTCACGATACATATCTGCAATTGATTCAGCATCCGGAGACGATGTAATACTGGTAACAGGATTACTCATGGGATCGTTGATCGAAGGTATGGGAGTAAAATGTCATGAATGGGACTCAGAAAACGTTACGAAATCAATTCAGAAAACACTCATCCCATACCCTTTTCCAAATGATACACGGGCATTATGTATACCCATCCTTCATGCATTCTTCACCTATCTTGCGGATGAAAATCTTCAGCCCCAGGCTCGTGATATAGCCGACTCAATCCTTCCTTTGCAGGAACAAATGATAGCAGTACGATCAGACATAGGTTCGGACCTTGAATATTTTATCGCAAGAGCCGTTGTCAACTCAGGTGTAAATCTCACAGATGAAACGGCAATAACAGAATTTCTTGACGAAAATAAAGATGCTCTGGTGCTGGAATTTCTCAAAACACAAAACCCTGAAGAATTAAAAAAATTAGTAATCAATAATATCACCAGCACAGAGTTTATTGAGGAAGAGCCTAGAAAACAGATTGAAATATCTTCCATACCGAAAGCCAATCGGGAGTGGTTTACAACGATTGCAGAGATGACAAACCAGTTCTGCAATGAACGGCTGGATGAAGACTATGCCGGACTCTGCAGGCATGTTGCAGGAAAACTCGCTCGAAAACGGGATAACAAGATTACCAGGGGAAAGAGAGAGATATGGGCTGCAGGTATTATTTATGCAGTCGGACAGATGAACTTCCTGTTTGACAAGTCCTTTGAACCATACCAGTCGGCTGATGATATCTGCCAGTACTTTGGGACCAGTAAAAGCACGACATCACAAAAAGCAAAACTCATTCGGGATCTTATCGGGATGGATGATTACTGGGACCCCGAATACTCTACATCATACATGCGGAATAAAAATCCATTTGAAAAATTTTGTATGACAAAGAACGGGTTTAT
>CAZEWE010000260.1:0-3132 GCA_964515765.1 uncultured Methanospirillum sp.
GCAGGAGCTGAGCGTGTCGGTGCCGATGCATCAGAGATCCTTGTCCAGAAGACTGAAGATTTTCTTGGAGAACTTGTTCGTGAAGCAGTAAAGCTTGCAAATCATGCAGGCCGCAAGACCCTTAAGGAAGAAGACATCGAGATGGCTGCAGAAAAGTTCGCCTAACTCTTTTCTTATTTTTGCTCCGTATTTCGGTTACACCAGGACAAGCAGGTGTTTTGTATGAACAGATCATTTCATCCGCCTCTGTTTTCTTCTTGAATTCATACACCCGGCAGGGGTAGGCAGTTACACGACTTTTTTGATCCCCTTGGGATTCTTGCGGTTTTCATTTTTCCGGCCCTGAGCTCCTGCGATGGTACTCCGTTCTGGTTATCGGGTCAAGTCGCGCATATTTAGGTTTTCCTGGTCGGCAAAGGAGAGGTCACATGAGTCCCTTCTAAATCGATATCCCCTGCTCACAAAAAATTTGGTAACACGTTCCGACTGTAACCAGATTCTTTATCCTGTTTACCTGATTCTGCGGCTTCGTAATTTTTTTTTCAACGTCCGTTTGGCTGGTGATGACAGGTTTGATTCATTACTTTTCGGGTAGTTTGAAGATCTGGATCCATGCTTCCTTCATCTCCGGATAATTCAGGATCCTTCGGTCCATTTATGGATCATCCTGGCGCCCGGGTGGGGGGCTTCTCACCTTTCCTGGGATCGCTCTCCTCGATATCTCGTTCAATTAGAAACGAAACCTGGATTCAAGAAAGAAATGGAAGAAAATCTCTCCGCATAAATCTCGAAATTTTATTCCTTGAGGGTATACAATGGCTCCGGTGATGCGACGCTAATTACATACATTCCCTTGTACATCGGGTCCGACCACTTTTGCATGCCCCTTCGGCGTTGGAATAATGCTCTCTTATCATACACGCCACACAACATTCCTGATATTCAAAGTTGCTCGGTGTTATCGCCACGACATCAATATAGACACCGGTACTCTGTTCCTTCCCGACTGCTTCAACTGATAGATCCTGTTTTGTAGGAGTGAATCTCTTCAGTTCTTTCCCTTCGTAATATTCAAGTGGTTTAATCTCAAGTGTTAGGTTCGTTTTTTCTGTATCAAACGACCATGATTCGATTGTTACAAAGTATACCAACTCACCGTCCGGACCGTTCAGGACAAGTGCCGCGGTGAGGGGAAGTAAATAGAGAGATTTTTCTTCCATCGGCATAAGATAAGTCCGGTTTTCAACATTAATGTCATAATACGGGAGGACATCAGATATGGTCAGAGTCATGGTCTCATTTGATCCGACAGATAGGGTACTTGATCCGCCCTGAAGGTACATGAGGGATCCAGGGTTTTCTTCAGCACAGCAGACTCCGATACCAAGGCAGATAATAAGGAACGTCAGAGTCAATCCCAGTTTTTGGAGAAGGTTCATACGAAAAGTAATGGCTTCGTTAGAGATATACCTTTTTCAGGTTCCCGGAAATTTAAATCTGCCATTGTTCGTGTTCTCTCCTGGCACTTTGTGGCTTTTTCCTGTTGGAAGGATATATGAGAGGAGGAAAAGAGGAGGAAAACGGAACATGAATGGATGAGATATTCTGGTTTTACGGATGATGAAAGTTTAATGTATGAAACGAACCGATATACGGGAAGGCTGGTTAAGATGGGTCATCATGTGTGAATAATACAGTAAAAAATAGAGACTACATCGAGAGTCATCTGTATATCCGTTTCGATAGTAACTACGAATCAGTTGTAATTGAATACTTCTGAAATGAAAATTTTAAATGCCAGTACGGAGGAAGGGATAATTATCATGAATACAAGGGCGTGAAAAAAGATCCAGGCAGAGAGGAACTGGCAGTGAAAGCCTGAATCCGGATCTATACTTTCCCAAAAAAGGGAGTTACATCCAGGTTAGTCTTCTTCAAGAATTTATTATTATCCATCAATTTCCTTCAGTAATAATTTTACATCTATAACCATTATACACACCTTGGGCTCATATTCACCTTCACGGAAAATACATTATAAACGAAAGATAATCTATCACCATCATTCAATGGAGTCGGACACTACCATGGCAATTACGATTCATGCAGAATATAATGGGACGGCCTTCATTCCCATTGATACGATCTCTCTTAAGAAAAATCGAAAATATCGTTTGATTATTGAAGAGACAACCGATGAAAAAAATCAGACTGCTTGGGATATCCTGCAAAACCATATCGGTTCTATTGACGGACCTGAGGACTGGTCTGAAAACCTTGACCACTACCTGTATGGTTCACCAAAAAAACCGAAAAATAATGTGTCTGAATGAATAATTTTATGGTTGTACCAGATATTCTCTTTCTTGATACAGTTTATATCGTTGGTCTGTTAAACCGAAAAGATCCATGGCATAAAACAGCAGCCTCTCTGTTCCCCCTCCTGAAAAAGGTGCCTCATACTATAACAACTGAAGCAATTCTCATAGAAACTGGAAATGCATTAGCTTCAATAGACCGTGCACTTGCAATTTCATTTATTGAGAGTTGTTACAATACTCCTTCTCTGGAGATCATCCCTGTGACTTCAAATTTATTTCAGGCAGGATTGGATCTTTATAAAAAGCATCAGGATAAAACCTGGGGAATGACTGATTGTATCTCATTTTCGGTCATGAATGAACTCCATATCCTTCACGCTATGACCAATGATGTCCATTTTACTCAGGCAGGTTTTATAGCAATCATGAGAGAGCATGAGATCTCAAATCCATAAAACTTAATTCCGGAGAATGGTGATTATAGGAGTTTTTTGAGAATATTTCAAACCATCCGGTAATATAAGTAATCACATGGAACCCTCGCTTCATTTCAGGCATGACATGGTGCAGATTCAATGAATAGAATATCCTACATCTCCGTTGAATTCGAGATAACCCGACATATCAGATTCAGCTATCTCATGTAATTTTTCTGTGTCCATCTTCTCCTGAAACGTTTTGATTTTTTTTTATAATCAGGAAAACTGGACATCTACACCCCCCACCATAACATCGCCCTCTTCTTTGGCCATTCCCGGATCATCCCCCTGACCTGGGTGACCAGTATGACATACTCATCGTGTATGATAAT
>CAZEWE010000261.1:0-3122 GCA_964515765.1 uncultured Methanospirillum sp.
TAATTCCTTGAGGGGTGATCAAAGAAGCCTTTCACTCTCAGTTCCCGTAGAGAGAATATACAGATTCAAGTTGAATGGTAATATCCATCCCATCCTGATCAATTGTATATACCTCCTGGTAGTTCTTGTAATTTGGGCGGGTGGCACGAATATTGTACTTCCCTGGTACCACTTCAAAACTCACCGGAGATGTCCCGGTTAATGTTCCACTCTCTCCCATTAGGGTAATTTCTGCACCACTCGGGCCGGTGTATATGTTTACTGTAATCAATTCATTATCTGAAGATATTTCATTTGCTGATACATCCGGATAATCGGTCATTGCTTCGATAAGTTTTACATTCAGCGGGCTCTCATCTGGAAATTTAATCTCTTCATTATAGGTCTGATATTTTAAGAGAGAAAGTTTCACATCGTGAGTGCCTGGGCGGAGTCTGACAAATGCCGGAGTCAATGCATCTAATTTTTTATCATCAATGGATATTGCTGCACCTTCAGGGTCTGTATTAATTCCAACGGTAATGGTGCCATCATCATGGGTAATTGCCTCACCCTGAGGTCCATCCATGACGAAATTTAATGTAACCTCATCTCCCAAACCCAGGGTTATTTTTTTCGTTTTTACCCCTGTCGGGGGTGTAGCAGTACTACCCATAACAGCGATAGTGTATTCACCAGGCGGTAATTTCATGACCAGGGGAGTTAAGTTCCACACAATTTTTCCGTTATAAGCAGCATGTATACCCGTCGGGATAGAATTGACATAGACCGCTCCTCCAACGGCTTCTAGTGTGACTTCAAATTCTGTATTGCCAGAATCAAAATTAATCGTATCTTTATAGGTTTTGTAACCGGGTTTTTTAATTTCAAGAGTATATTCTCCATATTCCAAATCTTTGATAAGAGAATCGGAATCCCTTTCTTTCAGAATGCCGTTCAGATAAATAGTAGCATCATCAGGGTCGGTCTGGATCTTCATGATCCCCTTGGTGCTTGGTATCAGATTCACTTTTAACGGGCTTTCATCCGGAAATGCTATCACTTCATGATACAGGTCATACCCATTGAGTATGAGATCGACATAATAGTCCCCAGGTGACAATTTCACGGTAGCAGGAGTTACCTGATCGGTATTGATACTATTGATAAACACGGAAGCTCCATCTGGGACAGAATAAATTTTCACCGAAACTTTTTCTGAGTCCGGACTTGGATCATAAAAAGGAGTATAGACCGGAGTAGGAGGGATTGTATGAACAGACTCTTCAGGGACAAGCGAATACCTCACCGTTCGGGAAAGCGTTCTGATATTAACCGTCTTGGTTAAATCTTTATATCCGGTTTTCTTTACCTGAAACGTAAATTCACCCATGGGCAAATCAGGTATAGTAAGTGGTGTCTGCCCAAAATCCATACCATCATGAATAACAGTCGCACCTTCAGGATCGGTAATAATTTTGAGTTCTCCAGTCATTGCAGAAACTGCGGATATACCCATGAGGAGGATACAACCAATTATGAAAAGCCTCATGCCTATTGTCGTCATAGAATCACACACATGCTCTATTGATAAGTGAGATGATAAATCTGCGGGAGTCGGATTTTTATTATCCGAGTTGAATATTCAGAAAATCTTTTTTAAAATCAGATATTGGATTCAAATTTTAACTTGCAATTTTTTTTAGAGGAAGAGAGCAAAACAAAACCTGAATCATGAATATAAAAAGAGAATTGACATGCGTGTAGTATCCAAAAATTATCAGTAAATCGGAAAAAACATGAGAAATTTTATGCTTTAAAAAATATTTAAACCTAAAAATAATTATTCAGAAACCGGAATAATCTTATCTTTCATTTGATTTTCAACATTTAACTTCATCGTCTCGATAACATTATTGACAACACCCTGGGTGTGGGCCCTTAATAACTCATCAGTATTAAAAAACTCCCGATCCTCATTGCTGGTGTATTCTGCCCCGTGGGTCCGGTATCCAATCCCAAAGGGAGCCAGAATATATCCGAGCTGTTGAAAGTTCAGGAAAATATTCATAGCAGTGGTAATCCCTCCATCCTCATGACCACACACCAGAATTCCGACCACTTTCCCATGTGTCAGGCCGGGTTTTTGAAGATGATAGAGGTTCTGCATACAGGTTGTCCGGTCAAGAAATGTCTTCAGCCTGGCAGACATGCTGTTCCAGTTGATGGGTGAAGAAATTATTACCGCTTTAGTTTTGGCCAGCATCTCATGAAACACATGCATGTCGTCATCTTTATTCCGACAGGGATAGTCACATGACTGGGCCCGAACTGCATAACAGCACCAGCAATGATCGATAGAATATTCGTTCAGATTATATCTCCGGTACGAGATGTTTCGTTCCTTTAAGACCTCTTCTGCAATATCGGTCATAACCCCGGTATTCCCGGCCCGGTGAGAACTTCCGTTTATGAGGAGGACGTCAAAATCCTCGACCGGACAGGTGACCGGCTTGTCATGTACCGGAATAAACTCACCACTTGGGCTATGACAATGTGGGCACCCTTTTGGTGGTTTTTCTCCGGTGAACAGAAAACCGCAAACGGTACATTTCCAGGTTATTTTATTCGGTCCCGGTGTCTGGTTATCAGATGGATTGGCCATATTACTTCTTGGTTATACTTTCAGGAAAGAACTATTTGAATACAAGTCATTTGTATCCGGGTAATGATGATTATCATTATCAGGAAATCCGGGTTCATCAGGTCGCCAGTAATCTCTGGCAGCAACCACCATTACAGATGAATAAGAATGCGATATCCTCCTCATCAGCACCTGTTTACCGAATTAAATCACAGAGATAGAGAACGGCTTCTCCAGCCCGATTCCTGCACTATCGCGACTGATGGTCCGAGCAGGTCATGGTAGCCATGGTGATGAAGGAGGTTCACATACCATGGAGGGCAAGCAGATCAATCCGATTCACCTTTTCAAGATGCGAATTTATTGTCGCTCATCAGAACGGATAGAAACACCCCACTCCTGTGATATGCGTTCCCGGATATTTCTCGCCGGTCTGTCGCTCAGTCATCTGGTAAAACTCCGGGTAAAATCATACGGTTCTTCTGGATATGGGCTTTCA
>CAZEWE010000262.1:0-3077 GCA_964515765.1 uncultured Methanospirillum sp.
TATCTTAAAGCGGTCCATAACTCATGCCTCCTGGTATCTGCTGCCAGAATCAGTTCCTGCCGGTTTTGAGCCTTTTCTATTGCCTGTGCCAGTGGTTCATCCTTCACAACCTTCCGGCACCATGTGGTAAAATCACCGTTCTGATGATGAAATTCGATTGAGTCGGATGGTACAATCTGTAGCATCTCGGCAAACTGATCCATGTCAAAGGCTACATGTCCGGTATATCCTACCGGGCTGGAGAAGTAAAAGGCATCATCGATTGGAATGGACCGGAGTGGATAGAGAAACTCCTTTTTATCCATGGTTGGAATGGAACGCTCAATAAAATCTGCCAGGGTATCCATATAGGTAATAAACGCTTCATGCTCCGGCTGATGACTGAAGTACGTATGAACTTCACCGCATGACCCGTGTTTACATGACATATAGTAGAAATGATCGCTTATCTGCAGACACCTCCAGGTATGTTTATCTGTGCAGAATGGATCTGCCCGCTGTACTGACCTGAATGCATTCTTCTGTTTCCGGTTTTCAATCCATGCGGTGCCATCCTTTTCTGCATCTGCCCAGGAGACAGGCAGGGGAATTGAAAACTCATCATGAACCGGGAAGGAGAGAATGTCAGAAGGTTTTATCATCTGAACATCAGATTTTCGCATTTCAGGTCCCAGATATCTGAAAAATTCATGAATTCCTGACTCAACCCAGTAATGTTCCCCGATAGTCTCATAATCGATAAATACCGGAACAAAATCGCCGGGAGTCTGTGAGACCCAGTTTGCGTACCGGTCAGCGGTCAGGGGCCATGCCTCCCAGTCCTGGCAGGTAAACCTGAATGCAATATCATCGGAGAGCTTGAAATTGCGCATGATGACCGGCAGGCCGGCACACTGGTACAGATAATTCGGGCTCCGCCATTCAAGGATGTGATCTACACCTTCAGTAAAACATGCCTTAAACCCAAGATCCTTCACGGTGGCTGCAATCCGGTTATCAAAGAGAAATTCTGTATTCTCAAATACCTGGGGAGTTACTCCGAACACGTCTTTGAGGAGATCGCGATGCAGGTTGACCTGATTACAGAATTCATCCATGGTCCAGAACAGGCTGGAGATACTATGAAAGTAGGTCTGCCCGATCATCTCAACATTTTTATGCTGAGCTGCCTGCCTGAAGAGATCAAGGACATCAGGTGCCCATTTTTCCATCTGTTCAATGAGAACTCCGGAAAGAGAAAACGCACAGCAAAATCCGTCGTCCAGCTGATCCAGAATGATCGATGTCGCCGGCTCATAACATTTATTGCATACCCGAAGCAGGATTTCTTTATTGGCGTCGTCAAAATAGCGCTCCATTGGGTCATCAGGACCGCTGGCAGAATCAGGTCTGAATCCCTTTTTCAGTCGATATGGTTGATGAACTTCAAACCCGATACAAAACCGCTGATTCATAGATACTCCGGAATTGGTATGAAAAAGAGCCCGTATGTTCTATCAGGAACCGTTGACTGAACCATATTGTTACTTTTCCGGTATTCAATATAAAATGTCCGTGGCTTGTTCGTTCAGAAAAAACGTGATGAACTCAAACCTATAGAAAAAAATAAACCTGATGCCAGTGGATTTTACTTCAATGGATAGTACGATCCTTCAGATGCTGATGGACCCTGTTGTGATAATTTTCATATTATGCACAATAGTTGCGATCATTGGTAAATTTCTTCGTTCATGGATACTTTCATGTACAATGATCCTGCTATTCGGGCTTCTTATTATCATAGTCGCAGTCACAATCGGGCAACTTGCAGGACTTGAAGATCAGATCCGTTATTTAATTACCGCGAAATATTCCTTTTTTTCATCCATCTCCCTGACACTTCGGGATATCATTCTGACCGTGTTTGTGATTATGGCATTTCAGCTGGCCCTGGCATTGCATGTGACACGGGCGGATGTGGAATTTCAGAAACGATTTTTATGGTTGCCCAGAAGGCACTGCTGCCATTATGAGATGGAGTATACCCTTGATTCACTTTCAAAAAAGTTAAAAGGAAAATAGGCTATCAAAAGAACGAGTAATTTATTCGGGTTTTTTCCCGGCCGCAATAAGATTATAGGCCAGATATGGAATGTTATCTTCAATAAATGACTCAACTTTTTTTGCTATCATAAAGAGCGGGCCGGCTAGATTAAAGTGAGCAAATGAACATCTGAAGATTTCGATATCCTCAAACCCTGCTTTACTCAGAAGATCGTACATCTCTTTTGCGCAATAGTAATGCTCGGCAAATGATCCGACTCCGACACGCCGTATCCTCATTTTTGCTCCAATGGAGTAGAGAGCCGGAAGGCTTGATGTAAAGATATTTTTCCCAAGAGTGCAAACCGCAAGCCTGCCTCCGGGAACAAGAACCCGATGACAGTCAGCAAGACTCTGAGCAGGATTCTGAAGATATGAAAACGCCAGGAGACTCGAGATAGAATCAAAAGAATCTGACTCAAAGGGCAGAAGCTCTGCATTTCCAACCACATAGGGAAGATCCGGGTATCGTTCCTGTGCTTTTTTAATCATGCCAGGGCTGATATCAATACCGGTAGCGGTCCGATCTGTTCCTTCCTTCAGGTATCGCTCCAGGAAAAGCCCGGTACCGCATCCGATGTCAAGAAGATGGCCGGTTGGATTTATTTTCCCAAGCACTGCCCCGGCGATATGATCATAATAGATTTTCCCTCGCTCCCGGTGATCATACCGCTGGTCATATACATCGGCGATGTCATCATAATGAGACTGTACACGGGCCTCAACCGATGCCTTTGTTCCTGCTATGAAAACACCTCCGCTACAATGGTGGTTACCAGGGCATTGACCTGCAGATACTCATTTCCGGCATGGGTCAGTCGGGCATCGGCATCAGCAAGCCGGGTCACAATCTCTGGATCATTGTATTCTCGTTCGGTGACCTGAAGCAGTGTGGAGATTACCTCTCTACCAGACAGACCCTGAGCAATCATAAGATCCTGCAGCCGTTTTTGTGCCCCGGCGATGTCTTTCGCCTTCATGGCATGGAGTGCAAG
>CAZEWE010000263.1:0-3068 GCA_964515765.1 uncultured Methanospirillum sp.
GGGTCCGGTCAGAAGTTTATTTGCCCTGGAAAGCGGGAAACCCGGATATAGACATCATTCAGTTTGATTCGGTTGAGAACCCACTATTCCCGTTGCAAGAATATTACCGGGTTAAACAGACATTACCGGAATGGAAATTCGATATGATGTATAGGGGTCAGTTCACCAGACCAGCGGGTCAGATATACTCAGATATGAATGAAGCCGTCCACGTAGTTTCACCGTTTGATATTCCCGCACACTGGCCTGTCATCGTGGGAATTGATTATGGAGCAGTTAATACGGCCACCGTGTGGATTGCTCAAGACCCTGCATCCGGGTTTTATTATCTGTGTAATGAGTCCCTGGAAGGTGATATGTCTACAAAGGGGCACGTCAGGAACGCAAAAGAACGTGCCAAAGGACACCGAATGGTAAAATGGTATGGCGGTGCAGCATCAGAAGAGCAATACCGGATGGACTGGCAGGCAGAAGGGATAAACGTCCAACGCCCACCAGTCGGGAACGTGGAATCGGGGATTGACCGGGTTATTGAACTATTCAAAACAAACAAACTGTTCATTCTCCGGTCATGTGAGATGACCATAAACCAGCTCATCGAATATTCAAGAAAGGTTGATGCAATGGGAAACGTCACCGAAGATATCAAAGACAAGAACGCGTATCATTTAGCAGATGCGTTAAGATATGCGGTATCTGGCATGGATTTGGAGAACCGGTCAGAGATATCCAGGCCGTCACCAGGTATGGCTCATGTTCCCCGTGGTATCAGGTCAAGCCGTAGCAGACGGGCCGGTCCTGCCGGGTTCTGATACTTTCAAACTACTTATTTTATACATTCAACATACAGATAATAAGTATTATATACTTATGAGTATAACTATAGTATGTAACACCTACAAAGGAGAGATGAGAAACATGGAAGAAACATACAAGGCGGTATATCAGAACGGGTATGCAATTTTCGGAACCGGGAAAACAGATGAAGAAGCAATAGCCGATGCAATGGAATGGGTGGATGACCCGGACGAACTGAGAGAAAGCATTGAACAGGGTCAGAAAAATGTTCACGGAGATATGAAACTCATCACCATATCCAGAGCATTGAGAGATGCAGTCATCGAACAGGGTGGCGATATAGCCATCATCAACGATGAGGGGATATACAGGTCAGAAGAGGAGATGACCTCTTCACAAACCGTTGTTTTCAGATACGAAAACGAAGAGATTAAATGCAAGGTCACATGGAACCCTATCAGAGAACCTGTTATAGATTTTTTTGACTCGCACACAGGATATACTGGCAAGAGTGACCCAGGAGCAGCACAGGGCAACTGGTGGTATCAGGATGATGAGTCCCAGGAAATACTTCGGTCACTCATTGAAGCAGTCCGGGCATGGGGGAACAATGAGGATTGGACTCAGTACCTGTCATGGAGTCAGGGAGCAGAGGATGTTTTTGAATTTGAGTGGTATGGCAGCCGGTCAGGAGAGATGGGAGAATACCGGGAACTGACCCGGAAATAATTTTTCAGGTGGTCGGAATGACAAAACTTTACAAAATATCTCTTTCAAACGGGGATGAATTATCTGAATACAAATTCGGTGAAGTTGTGAATTATGTTTATGATAACAACTATCAATTTGAACCGAATGCGGAACTTTGGGGTCTGGATAAAGTTATAGAAGATGTAGGCAGGGTTGAAATTTTTAACCCGGATACTGATGAAACAATTGCCACGGTTTCATTTGATGAATAATTTTTGGTGAACAAATGATAACAATAACAGTTGAATCCAGTAATGGAAACAGATATACCAAAACGTTCCAGGCAGACTCATTCCAGGTCTGTGATGACAAGACCGGAAGCAGACAGGGAACGGCGGGTGGTATCTATCTGCCAAAGACCAGTATCGGGAAGCCCGTTGTTGCCATCGTGCTGGACGGGGAATAACTGAACTATTCGGAATTTCCGAATAGTTCAAACATTTTTTGTTCATGTGGTATTCTCATGCGAGGATACCAATTCAATTCCGGTTAAAATTTAACAGAATACTTAAAGTCGTTCAACAATATACGACAGTTTTAAATATAGACATCGAATATTACGGTATGGCATCACTCACGGTTCCGTCCCGGTCAGGAACCAGATATATCAGCAATATCAAAAACTTTGCCAAAAATGCGGTCACGGTGGACACATTATACAAGTTTTCCCGAACGGCATACGGCAAAGGTCTGTTCATCAAGTTTTCATCCATGGTATTCTCCAAACTGCCGACCCTGGCAGTATATGACCCGAATAACGATGTGGATGAGGAAACCCAATTAATTCTCTCAAACCTGCTCAAGAGCCCAAAGTTTTCTTTGTTGACTGCCGGACAGTTCCGATTATACGACAAGTTCTTTTACGGAGCAACTATTTTCAACCCGATATGGGAAAAGAACGAGTTCGGGATAATTGCGCCGAAGGAACTGGTCAGACTCCCGCCTCATTCATTCGCAAAACAGCCATCAGGCCGGGAAAAATATACTGAATACCTGCTTGGAATAACCCTCGGACCAGATGGAGAAACTATCGAGTGCTGGCAGACTGTCGGGAGCAACAAAGCCGAACTTCTGAACCCGGATGATATCATCATATGCCAGTCTCCGATAGTGGACGGGCTTGTAGAAGCTCCTTTAATTGAACCGATTATTCCGTTTATCGACATGCTCATCTATGGATGGGAAACGAACGTCCAGGTGATGAAGCGTGGTGCGGCACCTATTCTTTTCATCAAAATAACAAACCCGGCCCCCGCGTGCGAAGTAAATGATTTCGTATCAGATGAGGATTATGCAAACATGATTCTCGAAAACTGGGATAAAGATACCGCGTTCTCTCTCCGGTCAAACATGGAGATTATCGAATACAAATATGAGAACACCATCAACCTGGAAATTATCGAAGCCCTGTATCAGCATATCATTTACACATTAAACCCGGCAAGTTTCTTTGATGATGACTCCACAAGACTCGGCGGGTCAGATAATGGAAAACTTGAGCTCATGGCTGCATTCATCGG
>CAZEWE010000264.1:0-3019 GCA_964515765.1 uncultured Methanospirillum sp.
TGCATGACACCCTGGATATAATTCAGGTATTCATGAACACGGCGTTCAAAGACCCCTTCCAAATCCTCTTCCAGTTTCTCCCCTGAAACCTCGACCAGGATGCCGAACGGATAACTCTTCCCTTCTTCAAGGTCGGCTAGATCAGGCCCGATAACAGATATCTTCCCATCAGATACCTCATCGGATTTTTTTACAAGGACAAGTTCAAACTTTTCGGATACCTTCGGACCGCCAAGTTCCACCCGCATATCCTCTTTTCTGATACGTTCTCCTTCATGAACAAGACCTACTTCTACCGGGATATCTTCAAACATGTGCTTCCTCCGTCTTCTGAATAGTGTTCTCTGAATGCAAGAGGTCAATCAGCCGTTCAATCTCTGCTTTCCAGGAATCTGTCTTCATATTTGCATACGACCAGCTGGCATGGGGATGATATTTCGGATCCAGGGAGATTATCTTCGTTCCCGGGGCACCCTGCTTTAATCCGGAGAAAAGCAGCCATCCGAGTGAGTAGGAGAACCCGGCGATCAGGACAAGATCATACTGACCTTTTCCGTCAAGACCATTCCAGGTCGGGTCACGAAGCCGGTCAATAATCTCCATACTTCCTAATACACCGGATAGCACAATACCCCGTTCCATTACCTGTCCGGCGATATGAGAGGTGCAGAGTATTGGAATTCCCTTTGATTTTTGAAATTCGGAGACCATCCTGATGATAATCTCCGTCCTGACACTATCCGATATTGTTTCATGACCGATAATTATCAGGGGCCGTTTTGCCTTTTTCAAAAGAGCCATCAGGACTTCAGGTTTTGAGATGACTGAAGCCTGCTTCGTTCCTCCCATTTCAGCCCGGAGCCAGGAATCCTGACCGCTCACGATGAACCTCCCTTCTGTTTCCGTATCTGCGATTTCAGAAGTGTCGGGTCAGGAATAATCCTGTCCTTGAGCCCTTTCTCCTGAAGGATTGGAAGCAGCTCTTCTTTCATGGTAATCGGGATATCTGCCGGTGATCTGATGAAGAGGTGGATATCATCAGGCATGATACCATAGAGCCGCTTATAGAGGTCAATATAATGTGTCAGTTTCATGGACCGGCCACGTGATGTATCATTTGGTCTCATGCACAGTTTTGCGATGAGGACCATTGCTTCTTCTTTTGTTTCGGCGGTCACAAAGAGATGTTCGGGAACCGGCCCGACCTGAACCTTTTCACCGGTTCGGGAATCATAGACATACCAGTCTTCATCAATGTCCTTTCTGCCCATGAGCATTCTGCGGTATTTCGCACCATGAGGGCCGACGATGACCGGAATACCAAGTCGCCAGAATCCTGCTGCAATCGCCGCTGCCTTCTGGGACATCGCACCCCATGCAACACCGACAGCACCGACCCGGTTGTAGACATAATCGGCGATCTCTTCATAGTTTCCTCTCAAATTGCGTTTTGCAAAGATACTGGCAATCTTGATCGCTGCACCTGCAATATGGGCATTGGACACACAGGACCCGACATTGACGATACCTCCGGCGTCAAACCGGCCATGAAACTCCTCGTACGGCGTCTGGCCGTCTTCATTGCGGTACATGCCAATAGCCATAGCAGAACATCCAGATGCAACAGCGATATACCTGCGTTTTGCAAACTCCCTGGCCATCTCTGCAACTTCAGATGCACCGTTCGGGAAATTTGCACACCCGACAAAGGCAACAACTCCCGGGATCTCTCCAAGAACTATCGGTCCGCCGACCTCACGAATCTCGATATCCTGAATAGCACCCCGTCCGGCCCGGACAGAATACTTCTCGTCAAGGACTTTTTCCCGTGCTGCTGCAACGAGCGAACTGTGGATTGGTATCTCCTTGTTACAGACATCATCACACCGCCCACAGCCGATGCAGGTATCATAAATATCTGCAAGGGGGGAAAGATCTCCGGTGGCTGCCTGTTTCATCGCGTCCGGAAGTGGTGTTTCATTCGGGCAGGCCCGGGTGCATTCCATACAACCACCACAGCGTTTTGCAAACTCAATCAGTTCTTCTGCAGTCGGAATCGAACTGGTTTTCTTCGTCTTCCGGGTTTCATGTGATGCAAGGGCTGTCCGGACTGCAACCTCTCCGACTTTCAGGGGGTCGAGTATGAGAACGCCTGGCACAGTTCCGGAGATGAGATCTGCAACAATATCATCCGGATCATCATCGGTCCGGTCAACAAGACCTGCACAGTTTTTCGAACTGGTGGCAATAAGAGGTGCCTGAATATTTCCCGCTTCTATTAACAGGTCTGCACGGACACATTGCTCATCTACGACAATGAGGTCAGGAACACCGCTCCTGATATACCGAAGCTGCCATGAGATTGGACCGACAATCTTCGCATCAGGATCAAACCTGGTCAGATCAATAGCAGTGCAGCATATACCGGTGACCTCAATCTTCCCGGACAGGTCGTGTTCCCGTGAATATTTTATAATATCAATTGCCGGTGGAACATTATGTCCGATGACCAGGATAACAGGTTTCTCTGCATTGATGGTTCCAAGACCTAATTCTACCAATGCAGCTTCAGGATCTGCTTTCGGGAGATCAAAAGCAGAGATTTGTGCTATGTCTGCAACTTCAAGCCCGACATGATCGAGCATTCCTGCATGGAACACCTTGGATTCAAAATCAAGGGGATCGCTTTCCTGTCCGGTATGGGCGGCAGCAAGGAGCTCAGTCACCTGACTTTCTAAATAATCAAGGACCGTCTCAAGATCCCCAAGGGTCTTTGGTTTAATGCCACAGACAAGACGGATCATCGGAGCTTCAACATCCACATTGGAGCCACCGACATCAATCGGTGTCCTCCGTCCCATCTTTTCAATTAAATGTTCTACCAGATGTCGTCCATGACTGATATGGGTTGCTGCCCCGATACAGGCGGCAAGAAGCACAATACGGGATTGTTGTGCCTCCATACCAATCCCGCATGCTCCCCGCTTCCCACCGGAAAGGTCACACTTTCCATAGGTAC
>CAZEWE010000265.1:0-3008 GCA_964515765.1 uncultured Methanospirillum sp.
TCGTTGATAATTATTGAAAGAATAACATCAGTACCATCCTTGAGATCAATCTTGTCAATGGGTTCGAACACTGAACCAGTGTAATGTGCACGAATCGTCTTTATCATAATCAAATTATCCATTAATTCATTAATCCTTTTATAATTTCTCTTGAAACTGTCAATTTAACCCAAGAATTTTTAATTGTAACCAGAGAAGCATATAAAGTTATGACAATCGATATCCCCCTTCCGGAACCACCATCTCAAACCTGACACCCTTCCCATATACTCCGCATTCCCTGATCCGAATCCCGGTAATATCCAGAATCTCCCGGATCAAAAATAACCCAAGACCAGAATTCTTTCCATGTCCCTGCCTGAATACAATCTCCTTTTCATCATCAGGAATTCCATGCCCATTATCCTCATATACCAGGCAATACTCCTCACCAGCAGGATATCCAAATACCCGGACTGTCGTAACCCCATCCCCATGTCGGATGGAATTATCAAGAAGATTGTAAAACACCCGGGAGAACATCAGATCAGCATACACCACAAGCCCTGAAACCTCCAGGGAGAATGAAACCTGAGTCAGAAGACGGGCAATATCCGGCTCCTGAAACACCGATTCAACCGATATCCACTTCGGTGCTTCGGTCCCCATATCCTCATACACCCCGGTAAAGGAGATGATCTCCCCGATGGTATCACCAGCATGCACAATTTTCTCAAGCGACTCGGTATCCGGCTCATCTCCTGACTCCTGAAGAATCCGGGCATAGCCATTCACGACCGTCACCCAGTTCAGGACATCATGCCTGGTGATACTCGTGAGAAGGTTCAGTTTCTTATTTACCAGACGAAGACTCGTTTCCGCAAGCCGGCGTTCAGAAACCTCATGGGCTAGATCCAGGTTTATCTTTTCCAGTTCTTCATTCCTGGCTGAAAGTTCCTGCTTTGACCGTTCCCGGTCGGTAACATCGATACAGAGAAGGAGCCATCCACACCCTTTTGCAGGCAGTCTCTTCCGGTTCACCGGTGATACCCGAAACTCAATCCACCGGTCACCAATATGAGACAACCGGTTTCTCCCATCTGAACAATACGACCAGTCATCCGCACAATCAGGAAAGAACGGTGAGAGAGATGAGATATGCTTTCCTACGACAGAGGAAGTCACCGGGAGGAGTCTCATTGCAGCAGGATTCAATTCCACTATCCGGTCCCGTTCATCGATCACGATCACTCCTTCCTGCATATCCATGATGATCTGTTCATGAGCAATCGGAATCAGATCAAAGAGCAGGTGCCGGGTAATTGCATAGATGAGGACAAGGCCGGTCAGGGTAAAGGATATGGGAGTAAAATCAATTCCAAAGAATATTGGTGAGGCAAAAGCATAGAGCAGGCTTGAGATTACGGGAAAGAGTGAACTGACAAAAACCAGCCACATCTGGACGGCATATACCGGGGCTGACCGTATCACCGTATGAAGGAGCACACCGGCAGCGGCAAAATAAAGCAGGAGACTATAGATGATCTCAACCCAGTACCAGGCTCCATGGACATAAAAGAGAGATATCCCCGCCAGGATAGTATCGACAAGGTAAATCTCCGGCCAGATAAGACCATGAATTGGGAAGGTTGCAGAGAGAATGAGACTGATTACGGGAATTATCAAAAGAAGATAGACAGCCTTTCTTGGAATCAGGCCCCCATTCCGGGTGAACTGGAGGACAAAGGAGAGAAAGAGTACCGGAACCACCAGGTCTATAACCGAAACAACCGACCAGAAAACCTTAAACTCAATCGATGTAGAAATGGCCTCAAAGAAATAGGTGCATGACCAGCAAAAGACCCCGATCATGAGATACAAAAATGCCCGCATGACCTTGTCAGATGGGCGGTGAGAAGCATAACCAGCCAGGGCAACTGATATCAGGGAGGATAGGAGAAGAAGGCCGGCATAAAGTGAAAACTGCATATGATATCCGAATTATTTCAGGTACGTGACCAGATAGCTCTAATACCTCTCTTCGGAAGATATTAAGTGCTTTTGGGCTGGATTTTTCCACCAGATGACATGATAATTTTCATAGTTAAAACGAAGATAATAATTACGGATCATCCCTCAATAATTCAAATAAAAATTGATAGATCATGCTGAATGAGTAAATAACTGCTGCACTGTCTACAGCAAAATTCGAAGTTATTGAAGATAAAGAACCATATTATGGTGAAATACCTTCATTACCCGGTGTCTGGGCAACAGGCAATTCACTTGAGGAGTGTAAAAAAGTCCTTCTTTCTGTCTTAGAAGAATGGATTGGCCTTCGTATACGATTTGGTAAAAATATTCCTCCCATTGATGGATAACTTCATTTAACCTTCTCCCCTGTTTTATCGATTTAGAAAAAAAACAATACGATCAAACGGTAATATATATCGAGATGAGATTATCCGAAGGTGAGGTATCGATAATTAAAACAACTATTCGTACTTTTAATCCCTCAGCCCGGGTTATCCTTTTCGGTTCAAGAACCGATAATTCTCAGAAAGGAGGGGATATAGACCTCTTCATCATTTCAAACAAAATTTCAGGAAAGGAAAAACGCAATATCCGAATCGCTCTTGAAGATAATCTGGGCGAACAAAAGATCGATATCCTTATTGAACCAGAACCAAAAACTCCCTTCGCACGAATTGCCATGAGAGAGGGAATTGAACTATGAACCAGACTGATGCTCTTGATCTTCTTATTCAGACAGATACATACCTGCAGGAGAGCAAAGAATGGCTCTTGCATTCATATCAGATATGTTCAAAGATCGGAAAAAAATCAGCATATTCAATTGAAGAAATGGACGCATTCGAAGCGTTGAGTAGCAGATTTGCCCGTTCGAGTGATATTCTCATCCAGCAGATGTTTCGAACGATTGGTATGGTGGAACTTGAGCCAGGTGGGAGTGTTCTGGACCGGATTAACCGGGCAGAAAAGATGGGATATATTGAATCTGCACATGA
>CAZEWE010000266.1:0-2918 GCA_964515765.1 uncultured Methanospirillum sp.
CGCTCTTCATACAGACAGGTGAGCACTTCCTGGCTCCATCCCGGATAATGGGCAACTCCTGAAGAGTCGCTGTTCTGCATAGCCTCCTGATCAGGCCACCGTTTTGACCAGTCGGTCCTGAGTGCGACAAAAGAACCTTCCGGGATCTGACCGTTTCTCTTCTCCCAATCGGTGACGTCTTCCATGGTGACTATATAATCCGGGTTATGAGTTACCTTTTCGTGGATATCCAGAACTACCAGGGGGAGAATCATCTCCCGGGGGGTAATCTGATCAAGGGTTCGGAGCCCTTTTATGAAATGGGCAGGAGGGTCAACATGAGTTCCCCACTGACCCACATGACAATAATACTGCATGTAAAATCCTGAGCCAAGGGATCCATTCCCTGGTTCGTACGAGTAGAGGGTTTCTACTTTCTCATCTGGATCTCCTTTCCAGTGAGGGATACCTGGCTCGAAGGTATGGGTGAGATCCACAAAACGGCAGTCCTGAATTTGTTCCCAGACCTGGGTGAGATTGCCTGATACCGGTTCGGCTGCCTGAACCGGGAGACAAATCCAGAATAAAAGTATCAGACTGATTACGAGAATTCCCAATTTTTGAAGAGTCATGGTAATGTGTATGTACATTATGTGATGAGGGATTGGATGACCTTTTTCTCATTTTCACTTGTGTCATTCACTGATGATTGCATTCATCAACGTGAATGGCGAACCCTCCCTTGGACCGTCGGGGATGGTTCGTGTCTATTCAGAACCGTCCGGTGCAGATATTTACGTGGATGGAATGAAACAGGGGCAGACACCCGTCGATTCTCTGATAGTGAGGACAGGACTCCATACCCTGCTCGTTCGTCTGGACGGGTATCAGGACTGGACCGGAACTGTCCAGGTGGGTCAGGGAGAGATGAAGTTCATCCCGACAATAAAACTTCACAAAAAATAATTTTTCCCGGTATTCACACGGGCGATATATTCATAGCAAGGAAATTTAATGCATTCTGGCCGTACTGAACCGGTGCCTGATGGTATCCGGTATGGGGAAGACCTTTGAACCGTACTAGCCAGGAACCATTGATCTCTCCGGCAATCTGAAGAGATACCTCCTGGGGGGTCAGGACATCTTCAGTCCCGACGACGAGCATAACATCGTTATTGATTCCTGATAGTCTATCAAATGATCCGTTCCATTCAAGGTTGGCTTTTGCTTCATTCCGGAGTCCCTGCGGCTCTGAAGCGTTTACGGCCACCGTCTCAATTATACTATGCAGGACTTTTGTTTCAGGAATGAGAACACTATAGGTGTTGGAATCAAGGATAAGTTTCTGTACCTTGTCAGGATGATCTATTGTCAACTGTTGGGATATCGAAGAGCCCATAGAAGCCCCATATACATGCATACGCTCATGTCCGAGTGCAGACATCAGGGCAGCAGCATCTTCCGCATATTGTGACATAGAGGGGGCTTTGTCACTATCACCGCTGTATCCCATTCCCCGGTGATCATACGTATAAACATGATATTTCGAGGCAAGGATGCCAATAAAGGTCTCACCCCAGTTATCCATAGTAGCACCAAATCCCTCTATCATCAGAAGAGGCTCGCCGGCTCCAAACTCCCGGTACCCGAGGGTTACTCCATTCACCTCTGCATACTGAACCGGGGTTTCGTTGAATGAGACTGTGGGAATGAATGGTTCCATCGCACCATAATATTGATCAGTGTCGGGAGTGACTGCTGCTCCCAAAAGGGTTAACTGGCATAGAGTAATCGATAGTATCAATGTAATCTTTAGAGTTTTGTTCATGGAATTCCTCATGATATAGGATTATATGAGCGTGTAGCTCAATAGGTAATTAATTATCCGATAATGTAACTATGGAGACCAGCATTTGCTATCGATTATTCTCATGAACAATCTCCCGCATATCTGTGGGTATTACTGGTGGTAGTATCAACATCGGCGAGGGTGAGTACCAGGATCTTTTTTAATCCCTGGATCTGATTCTCAAGAAAAGAAAGGATGGTTAATTTTCATCCAAATGATCTTCCTTCATGGTGATGACCGGTGATGATTCGCCTTCCCATTTGTTTGCTTCACCGACAAACTCCCAGGTACCCTTTCCAGATGAATCGGTTGTTACGGTCCAGAATGCATAATGGATCTCAGATCGGTCACCAGTTTCAATAAGAGATGTTTCACCAGTAGGGCCTGAATACATATCTGCAACTGCAGTTACTGCTGTCTTTAATGCATGTGCATCATCAGATCCCTTGAGTTCGATTGCCTGTACTGCGATTTTCGCCATATCATAGGTAGCATATGCATATCCGTCAGGGTCGTACCCGATTTTCGTGATAAATTCACCCGTAACCGGCGTTTCCTGGGCCATAATGAAACGGGAATATGTTGTTCCGGTAAATTTTTGATCTTCTGCAAATTTAGATGCGACTCGTGAGTTCGTAATGTCAGGAATCAGGGTATTTCCATCGGTCCCAAACCACCGGACAAGTGAGAGATTTGGATACTTTGCATCAGATGCCTCCTCCATTATCGGTACTATCTCACCAAACGTGACTGCCAGCACCCCTACATTCTCTGCTTTCTCTTCTGCCAGAACGACCCCGACCCGGGTATCAAGCCGGGATACAATATCTTCATATGAACCAGCTTCAGGATCATATCGTTCGATATCATCCAGGGTCATATCTGTTTCCATTTTTTCATGAATTAACGAGCTCAGTTCATTGCCCCAGATGTCATCCCGTACCAGGGGAACAATATCATGAATGCCCTCATTTTTCAGAAGCATTACTATTGTATCAGCCATGTTTGAGTCGTCAGGATTGAATCGGAGTATATTATCATCAACAGAGAGTGAAGTTGCTGTGCTCCCTGTTGACAAGATGAGCATGTC
>CAZEWE010000267.1:0-2896 GCA_964515765.1 uncultured Methanospirillum sp.
GGTCCCAGTCAAACGGATTGATCTTGTATACCTCTTCACCATCAAGAGTCGTCTGACTGAGAATATCACTCCCAATCAGCGAATTTCCACATTTGATATTCTTATGCAGGGACGGAAGCACCCGTTCGGCAGTTATCTTTAACTGTTTATCGATGAGTTCTGATCGTTCTCCTTCCAGCACTTTCAGGAGGAGGGATAATTTCGTAACCTCGACAGCCTGGGGATCGATATCGACTCCGTAAATATTATTAATAAGTATCCGCTTCTTCTCATCAGTTGTCAGTTTCCAGTCGGTTTCAGAGATCTGGTATATGGGGAGTGAATACTCCGGCTCTTTACTCTTCTTGCCCTTCACCGGGATCTGTTTTGTCCCGGAGGGGAGCAGATCCTTGATCTCTTTCGCATTCGGTGAAATCCCGCTCTTTATGAGGGGTGCCAGATGCTCTGAATACCATTGCAGATGCCAGTCAAGAAGGTACTGATACGCTCCAATAAGAAAAGAACCAGAACCACACGCAGGGTCGAGAAATCGAAGCAGTGATATCTCTTTCGGGGTTTTATCCTTTATGAGCTCCCCAATCGTATGTTTCACGATATATTCGACAATATACGTCGGTGTATAATGAACACCACCGGCTTTTCTGACCTCAGGTTTCTCCTCTACTTTTGCCTGGTGACCATCGGTTAACCGGATAACTTTCCCAAGGAACTGTTCGTATACCTTCCCGAGAATATCGGCAGGCATGACCGAGAACTCATATTGTGATTTTGGATAATAAAGACCAGAAATGATCTCTTTCAGAGTCTTGTCATCTATCTTCAGGGAGAGCGTCAGTTCATCAGGACTTTCATCCCACCCTTTCTCTGTGGAAAAATGAAAGAGACCGGAATTGAATTTATCATCCGCATACCTGAAGAGATCACAAAGATGGGAGTAAAGCTCCTTCCCTTCACCAATCAGACCAAGTTGGTATTCTCGTTCAATCCCCCGATCCTCACAAATCCGGAGAAATACAATCCGGTCAATTGTCTTGGTGACCGCATCATTCAGTTCACGAATCGAGAGATCAGGGTTTCGAAGCGCAATATTTTTTGCAAGGGCTTCACGCCATGATTCAAGAGATGAGAGAAAGTCCTTGTCAACGGTTGCCGTCCCTTTCCCGCCTTTCCCTTTCACCAGATCTTCTACATACGCATCAAACCCGCCATGCAGGATGCCATTTTTACTAAACCGTTCGGAGATCCACTCCCACTTTTCTTCATACTCAGTAAACTGACAGTAGAAGATCCTGGCCTTCTTCACATCGTCTTTTTCCGTTGGTTTAATAGTACAGTCATAGATGGCAAACTCTTCAAAATCGGTCAGGACTGATATCGGAAGCTTTGCACTCCACCCATACCGCCTGATCTGTAATGCAGGACCAGGATCTTCTTTGATCTTGATGAACGGTTTTTTTGCCTCCACGAAAAACTTCCTGGTCCCTCCAATCCGGAATGAATAATCAGGAGCCTTGGTGACACCCCCAATCTTCACCTGATCCTCGTGGATGACATCTTTATAGAGTTCAGAAATGCCTGCCTTATTGTATACATCCCACCCGAGTGCTTCAAAGAAAGGGTTCAGAAACTCATTCCGGAGCTGAGTTTCGTTGTAATCCGCTGCAGTATATTTTGAACGATAAGAAGCAAACCGGCTAATGAGGTCAAGAACTTCGGATGGACATGGCATATAAAAAGATTATCGGTGGTGCATGAAAAAGAATCCGGTTTGTTTTGTGCAGGTACTATGAAAATTAGTATTGAGGGTTACAAGATTTGAGAGACAGACGAGTTGAGAGGTATCAGCATAATCCTAGATATTGTCCGTCTTATCCGGGTTTGCCTCCCGCCTTTCTTTTGCAGTTATCCCAATGAGTGCTACATTGAGGAAGTCTGATTCTGAAGTATACACATGGTCTATCTGTGTTTTCGAAAGTTCCTTGAGAATGAGGGTTTCCCTGATTACATCAGTGTGAATCCCGTAATTGATCTTGGCTAGGTTTCTCTTGATACCCCCCAAGTTGTTTTTGTTCCTCTTCTTTGAGCAACTGGAATTCTTTTATGAGATAGAGCTTAAACTCTACTGATACCCATGAATCAAACTCAAATGCGACATCTTTGTGGGCATCAGTACCGCCATATCGCCCTGGTTTGGATATGAACCTTATTGCTCCTGTTTTTTCTCTCCATTGAATAGCTGACAATGTGAAACGATTGAGTCCTGCCAGTATTCTAAACCCTTCGAATTCGATGGAATTAAAATTCGGGTTGTTCAGTTGTTCCCAGATCTCAAAGGACTCAATCGGTTGCTTAATATTTCCCTCAAATATCCTAAAGAATAGTCTTCAACAATTGAGCCTTTAAAGTATTCACCTAATCTGTCAATAGGATTACAAAGATTCAAGTCTGAAGTCCACCAAGATTATATTGTAAAAGGTCTGTGTAAATCCTTATCAGAAGTATGGCACATATTGCGGTTGAATTGTTCTGATTTCTCTCTTGTCTCCTTTGAGTTCAGAACATCAATAATTCGTGCCTTAATCAGTTTTGCTTCTTCTGGGGTCATTGTTCACATACCAATTAATTTGTTATCTTATACAGCTGGATATCACATAAAAGTTACTATTATTTATTTCTTAAAGGCTAGCAGCAGAAGCCTGGAATTTAGGACTGTAAAATGCTATTATATTTATATTTGTTATACCCGTTGTAAACCGGGGGGCAACCACCCCTTGACTTCCCATTGCCCTTTCCTTCCCTCCAGCAGCTCACTCGTACAGACCGTCTATTCTATATACTCATCTCCACTATTCCTTATCTGTCGAGGTTACAAATGATGAAAATTTTTCTGGGACTT
>CAZEWE010000268.1:0-2896 GCA_964515765.1 uncultured Methanospirillum sp.
ACAAGTTCATTTGCTCCATGATGACCTCCCAGAACCGGTATTGCATACTGCATATCAGGACTTATCACCACGACTGCAGGATCTGTCCACTTGTCATGGATCAGGGGTGCGATATTTCGGATTACAATACCGATTGCCATGATCGCAACTATCTGCTGTGTAGTCTGAAAGAGTTCAGAGAATAATCTTGAACGGTAGGGGATGAACTCTGCGTTGATTGCTTTAGCGATTCTCTCTCCCTGCTCCTGAAAGTAAGGGAGCGCTGTTACAACCGTACTCATGAATAAAGGAATGACCTGATATGCCCTGTTGGATCTTCGGCAAACACTTCACCAATAAGCAGAAGGGCTGATTTTGTAATCCCTGCATCTGCCGCTTTTTTGGCTATGTCCTGTACCGTTCCCCTGATGATCTTCTGATCCGGCCATGTTGCGTGATACACAACAACCGCAGTCGTCTCGGGGTGGCAGGCAAGGCGGGATGTAATCTCCTCAAGTTTGTCAGTTCCCAGGAAAACTGCCATGGTCTCGCCAGTCTGTGAGAGCTCGAATATCTTGTCTTTCTCAAGAGTTTTTCCGGCCGGACGGGTGATAATGACCGATTCAGATACTCCCCGAAGAGTCAGCTGGGCCTGTAATGCTGCGGCAGCGCCAAAGAGCGAGGAGACACCGGGGACGACTTCGACTGATATACCCTCCTTTTTGAGGAGATCAATCTGTTCGACGATTGCCCCATAGAGTGCTGGATCTCCTGAATGAAGTCTGACTACCGTCTTTTCGTCCCGGATTCCCCTGACCATGATGGGAATCATCTCTTCAAGGCTCATGCCATTACTGTCATACTTCTCGCCCGCCGGAGAACTTGTAACCAGGTCAGGATTGACCAGTGATCCGGCATATATCAGGATGTCAGCGGAGTCAAGGAGTCTTCGTCCCTTCACAGTAATGAGATCAGGATCTCCAGGTCCGGCACCAATAAACCAGATTTTATTCATATATCACGCTCTGCATACAGGAGTGAGAAGTAACTGCTCTCTTCCGGAAGGGAATCACCAGTGAGGACCTGCATTCCGTCCATGTACATCCGCTCCACGAGGGCAAATCTGGAGTACCCTTCTTTCCGGAGACTTTCTGCCAACTCACGGGGTTTTCTGACTTTCATCCTAATCTGGGATTTTATCACACTCCCGTCGGTGACACAAAATCCCCCGGTAATGGGAAGCCCGGTCTCAGACATGAGTGCCGTTATTGATGAGATGCCGGGAACAGTGCCGACGGTGATATCCGGATATCGCTCCTTTAGGATAACCGTGAGACGGGAGAAGGTTGAAAAGATATTCGGGTCACCAATGATTCCAAAGACAACATTCTTATCCCTGGCATCGGCCGCTATCTTTTCAGCATTCTCGATGATCTGCGCCCGAATCATCTCTTCGTCATGACTCATGGGAAAGGGAAGTTCAATGGGGCTGCAGTATGGCTCAACCAGGCGCCTGGCAAGACCGCCTGGAATATACACAACATCTGCTTCCTGAAGCATTCGGACCGCCTTGATGGTCAGAAGCTCAGGATCGCCAGGGCCAAGACCCACTCCGGTGAGCATCAGGCAACCCCTCCGGTGATGATGAATACCGGGTCAAGTGGTTTTAGCATAAATCCTCCGGCAAGGGGCGTACTTTTTGAAACCTGAACAAGGGTGACTTCATGAAACATATCATATTCCTGTAGTGTTGATTGTGCAATATTGAGCGTTTCAAGGAGAACTGCGGTAATAACAATGGTTTTCACCTTCAGGTGAGCAAGCCTTGCGATGATATCAGAAAGATTCCTCGATCCCCCTACGAAGGCTTTGTCAACTTTTTCCAGAGAGGAGAGTATAGAAACAGCATTGCCAAAGTGCGGTGTTACATTGGCAAAACCACTCTTTCGCAGTTCCTCACAGGTCCACCGGTATGCATCCTCCCTGATATCCATGGCATGGACATGAGAAACCAGTGGCGCAGCGGTCAGGGTGACTTTTCCTGTTCCACACCCGACATCAGCAAAAATATCTGCTGGTTTCAGATCCAGTTTTTGCATGGCTATTGCGAGCACTTCATCCTTTGTTGGTCCGCCTGTTGGTGGTTTATCCGGTGGACGATGTATCATATGCTCCGTATACATTAGCGGGTGCCCTTCAAAAGTGATTGGTTTTGAATATTTCAGAGGTCAGATACCCGGTTGTTTATCCGGGTTTTCATTGTGTATGAGTGATCGAACTGGAATTGACCGGTTGTTTGTCTGGTTAAACATGGTCACCCGTTCAAAAACCCTGGTAACCATCCCTCCGGTTGTCAGAATCAGACTGGTTCGCCCGTTCATTGCCTGAAGAATGCATTTATCGATGACAGCATAGGAGATATCCGGAGTCAGACCCCACTGGCGGGCACAAATTTTTGCCCTGCTTCCCATCACGCCGATGGTGTCACATGAAGTCCTGGCAAGAATCGCCTGTATCTGTGGTCCGGATATCTGGTCAACATCGCCGACATGTATTGTCCCATATCCATTGTCAGAGAGGCGGATTGATCCATGATGATCATGCTCGATGATTCTGATGATATCAAGGACCGTTCTGGGTAAGGTCCCCGGTGTTTTCATCCCCCTGCTCTTCAGTTCCTGCGAGAGCTCAAGAAGTATCGGTGTTTTCAGCCGTGCCCGCCGGACCAGTTCTTTATCTGAGAATGCCTCTTCCGGTGTTCCCGATGCAATTATCAGGCCCCTTTCCATCAGGATAATGCGGTCAGCCCAGGGGTAGGCAAGTTCAACATCATGGGTGGAGATGATGATGGTTTTTCCCTGATGATTGAGTTCATCAAGGAGGTCCATGATATCTTCACTCCCGGCAGGATCAAGCA
>CAZEWE010000269.1:0-2879 GCA_964515765.1 uncultured Methanospirillum sp.
GTCTGTGCGGTTCCTCACCGGGTGGATACCGTGCAGCCGGTCTCAGATCTTGCCGGAACCCATCTTGACCAGGTCTTTATCGGGACCTGTACAAATGGCCGGTTTGAAGATCTGGCACGTGCTGCCCGGATACTGAAAGGACACCGGGTAAAGGTCAGGACCATTGTTGTCCCGGCATCGGAACGTGACTATCTGCAGGCGATAACCTCCGGAGTTGCGGCTGACCTCGTGCTGGCAGGATGCACCATCGGACCGCCTGGTTGTGGCCCCTGTCTTGGTGCCCATATGGGTGTTCTGGGTGAGGGTGATGTAGCCCTGTCGACCGCAAACCGGAACTTTAAGAACCGGATGGGTGTCGGAGCTTCGTATTATCTTAGTTCACCTTCTACTGCCGCTGCAAGTGCAATATATGGTGAGATTACTGATCCACGGGAGGTTCTATGACTGCTCTGAAAGGTTCCGGCCCTGCCGTCTGCATCGGGGAAGACATCGACACTGACCTCGTGATTGCCGGACGCTATCTCCGGACAAAAGACTGGAGTTTCTGGGCCCAGCATGTGTTTGAGGATCTTGATCCTGGCCTTGCCGGACGGCTCAAGGGGTCAGTGCTTGTTGCCGGGAAGAACATGGGCTGTGGATCGTCACGGGAACAGGCAGCCCGGGCTCTCCATGAGGCTGGAGTTCTCGCGGTCATCGCCCCCTCATTTGCCCGGATATTTTTCCGGAACTGTATCAATGTCGGGCTTCCGTTACTGGAATGTGACCTGCCCGGATGCACCGATGGCATGACCATCACTTTTGACTGCACCGAGGGGTGGGTAGATGTGGATGGGGCAAGGCAGATCTTCCGGCCACTGTCTCCACGGATGCAGGAGATTCTCTCGTCCGGCGGTCTGATTGAGTACTGGAAACGGAGACTTGAGAAATGATCTTTCCGCCCCACTGCAAATGCATCGGGTATGCAGGAAATAAACCGGTAGGGGACCGGGTGTATTTTCTCTCCGAGTATCTGATCCATGAAGTTCCCGGCGGGTTTGAAATATTAGCCGTAAAGCCTGCAGAAGGGGACGGACTGATGCGGGGTATCGAGTCGGTGACCCGGATAGCAGGACCAGACGAGGTATACCTGTATCCGGAACCGGTTGTGCTTCATAACCGGGGGGATCTGATTCAGAAAGCCCTTCAAAGTCCGAAACGGTGTACCATCTTCACCGGGATTGAGGAGCATAAGATCTTCATCTGTGATCCGGACCCTGCATCCCTGCTCACGGTTCATGTCTATGATGTGACGCCTCCTCATCCGCACCTTGCAGGGACATTAGAGATTCTTGAAAAGGCCGGGATATTCGGGGAACTTGAGATTCGGTTCTGCTATCATGTGAATGACATCAGGGAGACAAAGGCCGATGCATATCCCTGTAAGGCAGGGGGGTTTTCACGGACCATCGATTCTGACCGGCTTGTCGGTGATGAGCAGGTTGCCGGGTGTATGACGGCCAGGCAGGTGCTGAGAGACTGCTATGGGCATGATTTCCCCCTGATTGATATCTGCCCGGCAAATGCAGCAAAGGAAGAGCCTTTTATTGCACGATGCTGCCGTGCAGAACGCAGCGGGGTACAGACGTTGAATGGAAAAATGGGTGTGGTGGTTCACTGGGGTGCATCTCCCAAACAGATCACCGATGCCCTGTATGCATGTATTCATGAATGGAGGAATAGATGAAGCGGGTTGTTGTGGCTCCCGGTGATGGTATCGGACCTGAAGTAATTCCCTATGCTCTTGAAGTGCTTCGGTACTTTCATCCTGACTGGGAGTATATTCCGGTGTATCTGGGGTATGAGTGCTGGAAGAGGACCGGGGATGCATTATCACAAAAGACACTTGACATTTTAAGAAAGGCGGATCTTATCCTGTTCGGTGCGATTACCACGCCACCTGATCCGAAATATCACAGTGTGGTGCTTAGGATTCGAAAAGAGCTTGATCTGTATGCAAATCTTCGACCGGTCTTTGGAGACGGGTTTGATATTCTCATTGTGCGGGAGAATACCGAGGGGCTCTATTCAGGTATCGAATGGCAGGAGAAGGATAGAGCCTGCACCCTCCGCGTTGTCAGTGAAGCAGGATCCAGGCGGATTGCAAAATTTGCCAGTGGCTGTGCCAAACGCAGAAGAAGGCATCTGACCATCGGCAACAAGGCAAATGTCCTGAAGTCTGACTCCTATTTCCTTGATATCTGCATGGAAGAGGCTGAAAAGGCAGGAATATCCATCGATAAAAAGTATATCGATTCGCTTGTTCTTGATGTGCTCCAGCACCCGGGCCGGTATGATGTCATTGTGACAACGAACATCTTTGGAGATATCCTCTCAGATGCGGCTGCATACCTGGAAGGAGGTCTTGGGATGCTTCCCAGCGCAAATATCGGACGGCACCAGGCACTCTTTGAACCGGTTCATGGCAGTGCTCCTGATATTGCAGGAAAGGGACTTGCAAACCCCATTGCAGCCATCAGGTGTGTATCCCTGCTCCTCAAGTATGTCGGAGAAAAACCCTGTGCTATTGAAGTTGAGAAGGCAATTCAAAAGACCATCGCTGACGGGATAAAGACCCCTGACCTGGGGGGAACTGCAACTACCGAGGAAGTGGGACGGGCAGTTCTTTCAAATCTTACTTTATCAAAAAAGGCAGAGGCTTTGGACCTCTGATTCCTTATACCAACCGGTTAATCTCATCAAAGAGACGGGAGAACCGGTCAATCGTCTCTTCGTCCAGGTTCTGGGGTGACTCGCAGATCCGGTCCGAGAGCAGTTCTGCAACCCTCCAGCGTTCAAAATGCTCTCCCTGTCTTCGTTCAACCAGGTCAGCTATCTGAAGT
>CAZEWE010000270.1:0-2875 GCA_964515765.1 uncultured Methanospirillum sp.
GGAACTCAAAGAGAGGATCGTTGAGATCATGTCTGAACTGGAGATCAGCATCCACCAGATTGATCTCGGCCTTGCAAATCTGCACCTTCTGACCACAGAAGAGGTGAACGAAGTCCTGGATAAATATCTGAAGTCCATTGATGAGCGTATCACCTGTTACAAGGAATTGGAGCAGTATCTTCTGGATCATGAATGTGCGGTGGGGAACCTTGCTTTGTCAAAGAGGAGGCAGTTTCTGATGAAGGCTGAGCGGGAATGGGTTCTTAGTTTCCTTGATGAATTTAATGCACAGGCAGGAGGGGAAGAAAATGAGTGAGGCGATAGAACTCTCCGGTGTCAGAGTCCATAACCTGAAGAATGTCTCGGTCTCAATTCCAAAAAACCAGATCGTGGTCTTTACCGGAGTATCCGGAAGTGGAAAATCGTCTCTTGTGTTTGATACCATCGGCCTTGAGGCACGTCGGCAGCTTATTGAGACGTTCAGCACATTTGAACGCTCCATGCTCCCAAAGATTACCCGGCCTGACGTAGATGAGATTGTGAACCTCTCGCCGGTTATCGTCATCGATCAGAAGAGACCAGGCCAGACGCTCCGGTCCACGGTCGGGACCATGACTGAACTTTACACGTACCTTCGTCTCCTCTATTCCCGGTGTGGAGAGCCGTTCATCGGGGGATCGAATCTCTTCTCGTTCAACAATGCGGAAGGAATGTGCCCGGAATGCAGTGGTCTTGGACAACTGATGGTCATCGATGAGAATAAGGTGTTTGACTTCTCAAAAAGCGTTGCAGAGGGGGCCGTTTTACATCCCCAGTACAAGAAGGGCGGGTATTACTGGTCATCCCTGATGAAATCAGAACTCTTTGATCCCCATCGTCCGGTGGGAGAACTCTCCGAAAAGGAACGGTATAACCTGATGCATCATCCCCAGACTACTATCCTGGGAGAGCGGTTTGGGGAGAAGTACCAGGCACAATATGAAGGTGTGCTGAGCAGGCTGAAAAAGACCTATATCAACAAGGAGGAGAATTCTGATGCATATACCCAGTTCTTCAGGTACGAAACCTGTCACTCCTGTCATGGATCACGGCTGAATGAACAGGCACGTACGGTCATAGTTGCGGGAAGAACAATTCCTGACCTTATCCACCTGGAGATGCCTGCTCTCCTCGCCTGGCTTGATAGCCTTGATCACCCCCATGCAACACCGATTGCCCGAAAGATGGGACTTATCATCCAGTATCTGATAGATATCGGAGTTGGATACCTTACCCTTCACCGGCCGGTGGCAACTCTCTCCGGTGGTGAGGCACAGCGGGTTAAGATAGCCAAACAACTTGACTGCACATTGGTAAACCTTGTTTATATCCTTGATGAGCCAAGTATCGGACTTCATCCTCGTGATATCCGGAATCTGACCCGGATTTTAACCGAACTTCGGGACCGGAAGAATACGATCCTTGTCGTGGAGCATGACCCCGAGGTTATCCTCTCATCTGATCATCTGGTCGATATCGGACCCGGAGCAGGAATACATGGGGGTCAGATTACATATAGCGGACCAGTCAGCGGGATTCATACGTCAGGGACCAAAACGGCGGATTACCTTAGCCGGCGGGCTGAAATGGCACCGGTTAGAAGGCAGGCAAAAGGAGAATTCAGAATCGGGAATGCTTCCCTCCATAACCTGAAAAGCGTCTCGGTCTCCATCCCGAAAGGAGTATTGGTCTGTGTGACCGGAGTTGCCGGGAGTGGGAAGAGTTCTCTTATTCACGGAGTATTCTGCAAGGAACACCCTGATGCAGTCGTGATTGATCAGTCTGCAGTCGGGCGGAGTTCACGGTCTAATCCGGTGACATACCTTGGAATCTTTGACCTTATCAGAAAGGAGTTTGCACGGGCAACCGGCACAGAGCCATCTCTCTTTAGCTTCAATTCGAAAGGGGCGTGCCCGAAATGTAAGGGCCTCGGAATCCTTAAGATGGATATGCATTTCCTTGATGATGTCGCGATGGTCTGTGATGAGTGCAACGGGCTTCGGTATCGTCCTGATGTGCTCGCTCTCCGGTATAAGGGAAAAACAATATCAGATATTCTGAACGAAACCGTAGGGGAAGCAATTGATTTCTTTGATACACCGGAGATCAGGAGAAAATTAGAGGTCCTTAAACTGGTTGGTCTTGATTATCTCAGGCTCGGGCAGTCACTTAGTTCGCTCTCCGGTGGCGAAGCACAGCGGTTAAAACTTGCAACCGAACTCCATAAGAAGGGTAATATCTACGTGATGGATGAACCGACAACCGGGCTTCATATGGCTGATACAGAGCGGCTGCTTGGGATCATTCACGGACTTGTGGATACCGGGAATTCGGTCATCGTGATAGAACATAACCTGGATGTGATCTGTCAGGCTGATTATATCATCGATATGGGTCCTGAAGGAGGAAGCAGCGGAGGAGAGATCGT
Organism: uncultured Methanospirillum sp.; assembly: GCA_964515765.1. GTDB lineage: Archaea > Halobacteriota > Methanomicrobia > Methanomicrobiales > Methanospirillaceae > Methanospirillum. Next base: position 2,468 of record CAZEWE010000270.1, read on the forward strand.
CGCTACCGGCACTCCGGAAGAGATCATGACGAATACAGCATCGGTAACCGGACGGTTCCTGAGCGAGATTTTTGGCACGAATCAGGTGCAGAATTGCAGGATAAAGGTGGCTCATGAGTAATTCAGTCATACTGGATGTATCCAATTTTTCATTTGCGTATGGTGATGTACAGGCGGTAAAAAATGTCTCATTCACGGTGAAGAGGGGAGAATTCTTCTCGTTTCTCGGGCCGAACGGTGCAGGAAAGACGACGGTGATAAACACCCTTATCACGCTCCTGCCGATGCAGGAAGGGACGGTCACCGTCGCAGGATATGATCTCCGGGCAGACCGTGTCAAAGTCAGGGAGTCAATCGGGATAGTATTTCAGCAGATAACACTTGACAAGGACATGACGGTCAGGGAAA
>CAZEWE010000271.1:0-2869 GCA_964515765.1 uncultured Methanospirillum sp.
GATCAATCGCTTCCCGGAATCCGAAAGAACCAGTCCCTGAATAGTAAGTCCCTGAAGAGTACACAGGATATCGGTTCGGGGAATTGCCAGTATCTCTCCCATCCCATTAAGAAAAAGGTGGACCTGTCCGTCCTCACCGGCAATGAGTCGTCCCACTTTTGTGTAGGTTCGATCCAGTGCCGGCCTGGTCGCAACAATCTCAAATGGCATCTGATCGCCCCTCCACTCTCCCCCGTGTATCACGCTCTCTGGTGGATAGATCCTTTTCCCGCTCATAACACGTCTGGCACAGGCCTATCTTTGTCTCTTCATCCAGCCATGCAATCCGGTTGATGTGGCAAAGCGAACAAGACACACCATCTTTATCAAACGGTTTCATGCTGGCAATTGGCAGCAGTCCTGGGAGAGCTCTGAATGATAACACCTCACGTGCAACGGCTGCACTATGGCACTTCTCACAGATGACAGGAACAGAATTCTTATCTGGCATTCGAATCCCTGCCCTGAGTTCGTATACACCGCCCGTCGCTCCACAACAGTCACAGACTCTGGTATGTGCTCCTGTTCCTTCTATCCTGATACACCGGGCTGGATCAATCTCTGACTTTGATAGGAATCGATCACCTGTCTTTGTGATTGTATCTGTATCCGATTCTCGTACGCTGTGATCCTGTGCACACCCTGATCCCCCTGTGTTCTCATTTTTTTGCACAGGTACATCAGGTGCCGTTTCAGAATCAGGTGAAGAATTATTCGTATTCTCTAAACTCTGTGTACGGTGTGCATTATTTTTGAATTCACAGGAACCGGTATGATCGCTGACATCCGGGCTCTGTGATCCTGCAGGGGTACGCACACCATCTTTTTCTGACCCGGATTGTTTTGTGTTTTGTTGTAATTCTGCATCACTGGTTTTGATTGCTGTGTCATATTCAGAAAACACCCCGTGCACAGGGGGGCACACCTGCACAGGTGATCGGTTCATATCATCAGACTGATCATCGTCGTCATCGGATGACAGCCAGCACCCATCACGTCCTGACCAGACGGCATCCATCTCATAGTCCCAGGTGTATACATTACACATCTGACGCTTTCCGCTCTCAAGCAGAAGAGACTGCTTGGTAAAGGAGAGAGGCGGGCATTTCTCAAGCAATCCTTCATAATCACGTTTATTCGGATCCTTGGGATGAATAATCCGGTAGGTGGCAGTTCGTGACTTTCCAAGTAATTTCTGCATCTCCTGCAGGGTGAATGAGATGATATGCTCTCTTCTGATGATCTCAACCATCTCATATTCTGCCTTGGTCAGTTTGGTATACTGGCCGCCATGAGTGCCGGATATGAGCAGGAATATCTCTTTTGCCAGGGCGAAATCTTCCTCTGATGCAATAACTTCCCTGACGCCGTTTGTCTCCTGAATCTCTCGCTGATATTGATACAGGAGTGCAACTGACCGGATGAGATCCAAAAGCATCGTCAGGTTTCTCCGGTTCCGGACCGATGCAAACCTGATTCGTTCTGCATAGGGTATGAGGACCGGGTATTCTTTGAGCTCCTGCCAGAGAGCCCGGCAGATGAATGTCCGATCAGATACCTCTGGATGCAAAGCCGTGGATCGTGCAGCTGCTGCAAGTTCCCGTGCCATGACCTCCGTGTCCTGCTCGATGCTGTCATCTATCCAGACGGTGAGCATACGATTCCAGACCTGGTCGTCACCCGTTCCTTCCATCTTTGCAACCCACCAGACACACCGCTGCGGAATAATCCGGACCAGACCTTTCCGTTCCTTGTCAACTGTCCGGTAGATGAAGGGCTTATGAAAACTACTGGTGACTCCCTTTAAGGTCTCCTGCATTGGTTCGGAGAGTGACACATCATCAAGACAGATGACTGAGCCCTTTTTCAGGTCATCAAGATAGAAGAGGGCCTTGTCACTGAACCGGCCGGCAAGGGTGTCTTCCTCTGGGATAAGGTCCAGCATCGTATCAAAACTGTGGGACTTTCCCTTTCCTGATTCACCGGTGACCAGCACATGGAGACCCTTTGAATTTTCAACCAGCCGGGATGCAAGTGACATGATCAGGCATCGGGCAACTATCCCGTCACCGACATGATGATCTGCAAAGGAGTCAAGGATGTATTGAATCGGATTTCCATGGTGCAGAATCTCCGTTGCTTTCTCCCAGATCTCCGGACGGTTCTCCTGGTGTACTGGGACTATGGGTCTGATCTGACTGGGTTTATCCGTGCTTATGGCAGATTCGGACGAGGATATATTGGTATCTTCATCGGCTGGTTTCCACTCCTCTGCACCCGGTAATTCAGGTTTACCGTCCCGTTCTGCTTTATCCCGTGCCCGTCTTCTGATTCCTTCCCGTCGCCATGTGTCATAATCACGGTGAGGACGTTTTCCTTCTATTCGTTCACGAAGTTCCTGCCACCGCTGGGTTCCTCCACCACAGGAATTATGGTGACATCCGGCGAATATGCCGCCATTGGCGAACTGAATTGCATATGCTCCGTCAGCATGGGCGGATGAGAACGGACACTGGTCAAAGAGGTAGAGGGTGCCTCCTCCATAGGGCTTTTCCCTGCATGAAAATCCATTCTTCTGCAGCCATGTTCCAAGAGAGAATCCCTCTTCCCGGGGGATGATACCTTGTTTTTCTATTCCTGTCCTGATATCATCACCACTAGGGAGAAGAGATGCCAGGCGGACGAAAAGATCATGACTGGTAATCTCGAATGCATCCGGACCAGACCGAATCATGGAACGGCGATGTGGCCGGTGATCGGTTGAATCACCCTTTCGTGAGAGTGTTCCATATAATTTCCATATCCGTGCTGCATTGGAGACGGTGGTGTC
>CAZEWE010000272.1:0-2859 GCA_964515765.1 uncultured Methanospirillum sp.
CCTCATGGGAGTGCTCTATGTTCTCGATGAACCATCCATCGGGCTGCACCAGCGGGATAATAACCGGCTTATTGACACCCTCAGGCAGCTCCGGGATCTTGGAAACACTCTGATTGTAGTCGAACATGATGAAGATACTATTCGGGCTGCAGACTGGGTTATCGATATGGGGCCCGGAGCAGGACTCAATGGTGGTGAGATCATCGCTGAAGGGACTCCTCATGAGATCGAACAGCATGAGCGGTCGCTCACCGGTGCTTACCTCTCCGGACGGATGCAGATAGAAATCCCGGAAAAGAGGAGGACCCATGAACGGTACATATCCATTACCGGATGTCAGGAAAATAACCTCAAAAACATAACAGCAAGAATCCCGATGGGAACCTTAACCCTCATCACCGGTGTTTCAGGTTCTGGGAAATCATCCCTCATTTATGATACCCTGTATCCGGCCCTGCAAAAGATGGTATATCATTCCAGGGTAGAGGCAGGAAAACATGCTTCAGTCACCTGTGATGATCCTATCGACAAGGTTATTGTCATTGACCAGTCACCCATCGGAAGAACTCCCCGGTCAAACCCGGCCACGTATACGAAGGTCTTTGATGAGATTCGGAATATCTTCGCTGAGACAAAAGAAGCAAAGATGAGAGGATACAAATCCGGGCGGTTCTCATTTAATGTCAAGGGTGGCAGATGTGAGGCATGCCAGGGAGACGGCCTTATAAAAATTGAGATGAACTTTCTTCCTGATGTCTATATTGAATGCGAAGAGTGTAAAGCAACCAGATATAACAGAGAGACTCTCGAGGTCAAATATAAAGACAAATCCATTGCTGACGTCCTGGCGATGAGTGTGGATGAGGCAATTGAACTCTTCTCAGCCATCCCGAAGATCAGGAACAAATTGCAGACTCTTGTGGATGTGGGTCTTGGATACATCAAACTCGGACAGAGCGCAACAACCCTCTCCGGTGGTGAGGCGCAACGTATCAAGCTCACCAGGGAACTTTCAAAACGGGCAACCGGGCAGACAGTCTACCTGCTTGACGAGCCGACAACCGGACTGCATTTCCATGATGTCCGAAAACTCATCCAGGTCTTTTCAGAACTAGTTGCGAAAGGAAACACGGTAATTGTTATTGAGCATAACCTCGATGTGATTAAATCAGCAGATTATATCATTGACCTTGGCCCTGAAGGAGGAGATGCCGGTGGAGAGATCATCGCCACCGGAACACCGGAAGAAGTAGCAGGCAATCCTGCCAGTTATACCGGCATGTTCCTGGCAAAACTCCTTCCTCCATCATCCCCCGAAAAGACAAAGAAACGAGCACCACGGAAGAAAAAAGCCTGAGCAGATCGGTGGCTGATACACGGTGAGTATTGATCTTACCACTATACCTGAAGAACCGGGATGTTACCAGTTTAAGGATGACACAGGTACCCTCCTCTATGTCGGGAAAGCGAAAAACCTGAAGAAACGAGTATCAAGTTACTTTCAGAAAAAAAGTATAGCACCCCGGATTGACATTCTCGTCTCTCTCATCAGGGACATCGATGTTATTGTCACCTCATCTGAAGTCGAAGCACTCATTCTTGAAAACAACCTGATAAAAAAATACCAGCCAAAATTCAACATCGACCTGAAAGATGCGAAGAGTTACGCATTTATCCAGATATCCAATGACCCTTTTCCCCGAATCGGAATCGCAAGAGACAGAACAAGTAAGAAAACCGGGACACTCTATGGGCCCTTTGTATCTGCTGCAGAACGGGATCAGATACTGAAATTTGTCAAACAGACATTTCATCTCCGGACATGTAAAAAGATGACAAAACGGGCATGTCTCCGATCCCATCTGGGTACCTGTGCCGCACCATGTACCGGAAAAATATCAGAACCGGAGTATCAATACCTGGTGAAGAGTGCGGATTTTCTTCTGAAAGGAAAGAACCAGGATCTCATCACTGATCTCCAGAAAGAGATGGAAACTTTTGCTGCAGCAGAAGAGTATGAAAAAGCACTCGTTATGAGGGATCGTATTGCAGCGATTGAGAATCTGTCAGAACGGCAGTACGTTCAGCGGCAGAAGAAATCTGATGAACATATTATCAATTACCTCGTGTCCGGAGATACCGTATATCTCATTCTCTTCCATGTTGAACGGGGGTCGCTGACAAGCAAAGAAGAGTTTGTATTCCCGGAAACAGAGGATTTTCTTGATGAATTTATTCTCCAGTATTACTCGTCAACAAAACCACCGAACGAACTGATACTTCCTTCACTTCCCGGATCAGGGATGGAGGAATACCTGACTCATCTCAGGGGAACCCATGTAACAATCACCATCCCAAAACAAGGAGAAAAGAAACACCTCCTGGATCTTGCCTATAAGAATCTGGAAGTCTCCTTCTTTACCGGAAAGATGAGACTTGCTGAATTAGGTGAAGCGCTGCATATGGATACTCCGCCGGAGGTCATTGAATGTTTTGACATCTCCCATCTCAGGGGTACCGGGACGGTTGCATCCATGGTCTCATTCAGGGATGGAAAACCAGACAAAAGGAATTATAGACGATATAAAATAAAAACAGCAGGTCCTTCTGATGATTATGCTGCGATGGCTGAGGTGGTGAAACGGCGATATTCCAGGCTCCTTCGCGAGAACAGCCCGATGCCTGATCTCATTGTCGTGGATGGAGGGCCCGGACAGTTAAAATCTGCACATGCCATCCTTGAAGAACTCTCACTTCCGATACCAATTATATCCATCGCAAAACGTGAAGAGGAGATTTTCATTCCCGGGAGAAACACACCCCTCTCAGTACAAAAGAAAAGCCCGGCTTCACTTATCA
>CAZEWE010000273.1:0-2855 GCA_964515765.1 uncultured Methanospirillum sp.
ATTCATCTGCAGATAGTGCGGGGTACTCATCTTCAGCAGGATTCTGTTCAATTACCCAAAGATTTTGCGCAACATCCCGAAGACGGGGGATAAACGGAAAATGACTCACCAGTGCAATATTTTTTCCTGCTCCTTTTTGTTTCAGCACCTCTGAAGCATTCATTTCAACCGCATCCTCTTCATGAACTTCGAGAAGTGAATTTATCGCTGCTACTCCGATACTTGTTTCAATAGGATTATCGGATAAGGCATACGCAGCAAGATCCTATGCACTTTTCGTATGCAGTCGCCCGGAATCACGTACAACGGTTGCATGATCATGGGGTTTTTCTGTCATCACCGTCTTGCAAGACCACAGTGGGAACTGCACACAAGAGTCCAGTGAGCACCGACAAAAACAGACCGGACCGGAACAGGATTTTCAGGCAGACTCTCAAGTAAATCGTCTATAAGGGCATATTAACTCATAATAATTTCAACAGTGTATGTTAAGATCTCTATTATTCAACATGATAATTCCAAAAAAAAGAAAACCAGTTCCTGTTTTCAAAATTCAAGGGAAGATATGATACGGTGACAGATATCCGGAAAGATGCGATTCTCTTGTCCAAGGAGATAGTATCAAGCCCGATATGTGCATCCTGTATCTTCTCGCTCCCCAAATCCGATCCTCTGGAAATAAATGGTACGCTAGTCTTTCCAAAGTAATCGTAATAGGTCGTAAGTAATTCATATTATTAAATATATCTGTTAACGATCGTTCATTGGGGTTTCTCAATCGTGAATATACGAGCTTGTTTTGACGAATTCTCAATTGTTATCTGCCATTTATTTTTGCACAAATGACAACTTTAATATAGATAAATCTCAAATCACCTTTTATCGTACAATGGTACGGTCGACCCTCAGATCTCCTGAGGGCATTCTCGCAATACATGGTACAGCATTTCGAACAAACTAATATCAAAGGCGATTCTCTTGTCAAAAGTAGTAGAAGTTTCCCCAACCACACGACATGAAGGACATTCCAAACTTGTCCTCAAAGTCAACGATGCGGGAATAATTGAGCGTGGAGATTGGCTGAGTATCACTCCGGTAAGAGGAATTGAGAAGCTGTGCGTTGGTAAAACAATGCACCAGGCACCCAAGATCTCATCCCGTGTTTGTGGTATCTGTCCGATCGCCCACACACTTGCAGGTGTCGGTGCCATGGAGGCATCGATCGGCTGTGAAATACCACAGGATGCGTATCTGCTGAGAACCATTCTCCAGTGTGCAAACAGACTGCACAGCCACGCACTTCATAACATTCTGACTTTGCCGGATATGTATATCCCGGGCACTGACACGAAAATTAACCCGTTTACTCCTGAAGAGCCGGTCAGAACCGTTGCAAAGCGGATCCAGAAGCTCCGTGAGATCGGGCAGACTGTCGGTGAGATAGTCGGTGGAGAAGCCATTCACCCAGGTAACCCCCGGGTTGGTGGAATGTATTACAACATTGCTCCACAGGCAAAGCAGAAAATCTTCGACCTTGCAAAGGAAGCCCTTCCCCTTGCCATCGCCCAGATGGAGTTCATGATCACCGTTCTGAAGAACTGGGAGAACCGGGGCACTGTTACCGTCGGTAAGACCGAAGTCGAGATTCCGGAGAAGTTCGGATGGCATGACCAGGGTTACATGGCGGTTGATCCGGTCTTTGACAGTTCAAGCCTTGATTTTGAACCAAAGTGGGATCCGGACCGGTGGACTGATGTCTCACCATACAACTGGTACCAGGGCGAACTCGAAGTCAGTCTTGAAGATGCAGACTACCCGGTCGGCGGAACCACCAAGGCAGGAACCAAGACCTGGCCACAGATGCAGGCCTGTACGTCAGTTCCACTGTATGATGGCTGTCCGGTTGAAGTAGGTCCACGTGCCCGTCTGGTCCAGTTCAAGAACTATGACCGCAAGGGGGCCATGGGTCTGCAGATAGCCAGGCAGATGGAGTATCCGGACTGTCTCTACACCATGATGGAAGCTCTCGATGCACTTGACTGCAACGGATCAGTCCTTGCAGATGAGATCCCACAGGGAGACGGCAGTCTTGGATGGAATGCGAACGAAGCACCGCGTGGTTGTGATGTCCACCTTGCCCGTGTCAAGGGTGGAAAAGTTCAGGAGTACACCCTCCTTGTGCCAACCACCTGGAACTTCCCGACCTGCAGTCGGGCTCTTGAAGGAGCACCATGGCAGCTTGCCGAAGTCATTATGCGTGCATATGACCCCTGTGTCTCCTGTGCTACCCATATGCTGGTAGTTGACGAGAGCAAGAAGATCGTCGCCCAGAAGCTTGTCCAGTGAGAGTGCCCTGCGCATGCTGTTCCAGGAGATCGTAATCTGCGGGTGCGGAAACCCGCTCTTTGCGGATGATGGGTACGGACCGGCCGTAGTCGAGGAACTTCTAAAACTCGACCTGCCTGAGAATGTAAAGGTAATAGATGCCGGCCTTGGCGGTCCGCATTTCCTCTTTACCCTTCTTGCGCAATCGGATGAACCGGTCAAACACCTCTTCATCATTGATATTGCTGATTTCGGAGGAAAACCTGGTGAAATAGCGATCATCAGTCCTGATGACCTGGCACCGGGAAAATACCGGGATGCTCATTCATGGGATTTAGTTGAACCTTTACACCAGCTGAAACAACGCCTGAAGATAGATATCATCGGGTGTCAGCCGAAACGGGTTTCTGAACCTGAATATGAGATAGGGCTCTCCGAAGAGATAACAGAAGCGATCCCAAGGACAGTACAGCTTGTGCTGAAAATGATTGGGGTAAATCATGGGACTACTATCATTGATCTTCGGGAAG
>CAZEWE010000274.1:0-2850 GCA_964515765.1 uncultured Methanospirillum sp.
ATGTGGATAGAGAAGATATAGGCCATTGCCTTTTTGAGGTTATCATATATTCTCCGGCCAAGTCTGACCGCAGAGACGATGGAGGTGAAATTATCGTCAAGAAGGACGAGCGAGGATGCTTCCCTGGCAACATCAGTGCCTCTCCCTCCCATAGCAATCCCGATATCTGCACATTTCAGAGCCGGTGCATCATTCACTCCGTCTCCTGTCATGGCAACAACCTCATTATTCGCCTTGAGGGCCTTGACTATCCGAAGTTTCTGTTCTGGAACGGCCCGTGCAAAGACAGTAACCGTCTGGAGCCTGTCTTTGAGCTCATCATCCGATACCTCGATAAGATCAGTTCCGGTTACCGGGCTGTCTGCATGTATAAGTCCAATCTGGTTTGCAATATTCTGGGCAGTCCGTGGATAGTCACCGGTTATCATAATGATCCTGATACCGGCGGCGTAACATTCGCTTACCGCCTCAGCGATCCCAGGCCTGACCGGATCAGCAAACCCGATAAGGCCAAGGAACGTAAAAACGAAGTCATGCTGGATGCTCGGGAGTTCGGAGAGTGAAAATGACGATTTTGCAACGCCAAGTATCCGAAGTCCTCGTGATGCCATTATGTCTATCTGTTCTGCCAGTTTTTTCTGCTCCTGCTCTGAAAAATGACACAGATCAGCAATCGCTTCAGGAGCACCCTTGGTAGCGATGATAAAATCATAACCGTCGGGAGACTGCCAGACATTTGACATGGCCAGGAGTTCAGATGAGAGGGGGTATTCGGTAATGAGCTTCCAGTCTTTATGAATATGCTCTGTTTTTCCAAAATCTCCTTCAGAAAGCTGGACAAGTGCCTTTTCCATCGGATCAAAGGGATCTTTCTTACAGGCAAGAATGGCGTATTCTGAGAGTTCATGACAGGAATCAGGGACCGAATTCACACCGGCACCGTCATGCTCACAGAATTCATCATCTGCGAAAAAGGACTGCACGGTCATTTTATTGAGGGTGAGCGTTCCGGTCTTGTCTACGCACAGAACTGATGCAGAGCCCAGGGTTTCAATTGCAGGAACCTGCCGTGTCAGCACCTGCTTTTGTGAGATTCTCCATGCACCAAGTGCTAGAAAAACAGTTAAAACCACCGGGAACTCTTCCGGAAGGATCGCCATCGCAAGAGTAATACCTGCAAGTAGTCCTGATATCCAGTCTCCCCGGCCAATTCCATAGATGATGACGATGATAAGGCACAGGAGAAGGCCGCATGTGGCGATGACCTTCACCATCGAGGATATCTCCAGTTTCAGCCTGGTATCGCCTCGTCCGACCTCCTGAAGAACCATCCCTATCTTCCCCATCTCCGTCCCAGAGCCGGTGGTTCTGACTTCTGCAAGGGCCTGACCCTGTACCACAAGGGTTCCTGAATATACGAATGGCAGATCATCTCCGCCTGGAGCATGATCTTTCAGCCCTTCAGTCCAGGGAATCTTTCGCACCGGGACCGATTCACCGGTGAGGAGTGATTCATCAACCGTGATATTGTTTGAGGAGAGGAGAATCCCGTCGGCTGGAACCCGATCCCCTTCGGAGAGGATGAGAATATCACCTGGAACAACCTCCCGTCCTGCAATCCGTCTCTGCTCACCGTCCCTGATAACGAGAGCCCGTGGGCTTGAGAGGTTTCGGAGGGCCTCGAGTGCCCGCTCAGTCTTTCGCTCCTGGTATACGGTAATACCGATGATGACCAGTACAAAGCTCATCAGCATGACGGCTTCGGTGATATCACCAAGGAAAAAGTAGATAAGACCGCTCGCTACCAGGAGGAGGAACATCGGCTCTCTGGCAACTTCAAGAATGATATCAGCAATACCGTCTTTCTTGTGTTCCAAGAGTTCGTTAAATCCGAACGACTTAATCCGCTCAGCAGCCTCCTCACTGGAAAGCCCTTGTATTGTCTCTATATCGGGAAGTGTCATGGTGATACCACATTACAGCACATATATTTTCAAAATCAGACGTATTGCCTTCGTACTCATCAGATTTTCATTGAGAGGGGATAAGGAATTCCATGTTTAAATCTGTACCGAGCTTCACCTCATCCCCCCTGAACCATCTGGTTGAAAGGGTGAACCTGAATGATAGTGCTTTTTTATATGCTCAATCATCCATTGTTCCTATACTCCTCAGATGCGGCTGTTTATCCGGGATCCGTATCATTATGGATCAGGGTGCTCAGGGAAACCAGAGGAACAAACGGAGTCAGGATTATGAATAAAAAAACGGTTGTCAGAATAACCAGTTCTCTCCTCCTCATCGCAACCGCCATCTGTGTGGTGACCGGTATTATCAAATGGCCTGGTCTGCTACCTGCTCTGGGTCTGACATACCGCCAGGTCCCTGTTGCTCTGATTACCGATATCCACGACTGGTCAGGATTACTCATGACCGTTCTGGTATTGGGTCATGTCTATCAGTTTAGAGGATTTATCCGGAGAATGGTTCGTAATGTTATCTCATAAGGAGTTTACAATGAATCTGAAACACATATTGACACTAATTCAGGTGTTGTGCCTGGTGAGTATGATAAGCGGATTTGTTCTGTCTGCTTCCGCATCCGGACGTGATGGATGTCAGGATCCCTTACTTGCAACACAAAGTGACGAGAAGAAGATAATTACCGATAGTGCAGGAAACCTGACTCTTATCGATGAAGATACGCAGGAAAAAGCAGATGCCCTTGCAGGGACCTGTCCGAAGGGGTTCCATTGCAGTTGTCCTGACTGTCCTCTCTGGAGCGATTTAGATGAGGATAATTTCTGTGATCACGGAGAAGAGCCTGAAGAACTGGACGAAGAGTGATAT
>CAZEWE010000275.1:0-2839 GCA_964515765.1 uncultured Methanospirillum sp.
AGAGAATTTTTTATAAAAAAGCATAAGAATAATGAAGATACCATATTCTTTCACTGAGATCAATTTTTATGAGACCAATATTAAGAAAAGTAATCATCTGGCTCTTTGTGTGTCTGGCTGTCTTCTTTTATTCAGTCGGTGTGGCAGATGAGACCAGAGATTCAACGAAAACTACCGGAATACCGAATTTTCTGCCTGATCCTCCATATGTGGAGGGAAGTATCCTTGTGCAGGCAAAAACAGAACCTGACGGATCAGTCAATTCCCTTTCAGATATTCATGCAGCAATCGGGGCTACAATAACCCGGGATTATGAGGCCCTAGGAATAGCAGGATTGTCTCTGGTAGCCCTTCCTGACACTATTTCAGTTCAGGATGCAATCCGGTATTATTCCGGGAATCCGAATGTAGCCTATGCAGAACCAGATTATTATGTCAGTGCCCATACAACTCCGGATGATCCAGAGTTCTGGAGACAATGGGGGCTTTCCAATACCGGGACGCCTTATAAGGAAAATACCACCCCGGGGGTTTTCGGTGCAGATATCAGTGCCCTTTCCGGATGGAATGAAACCACCGGAACTGATGGGATTATCATTGCCGTTCTTGATACCGGAGCAGATATTGGTCACCCTGACCTTGCCGGAAATATCTGGAGCATGTCACAATCAGGACTGGTGCTGCATGGATTAAACGCTCTGGAGGAAATAGCGGTTGAACCCTGGGATGATGATGGTCATGGAACCCATTGTGCCGGGGTTATTGGTATGATTGGGAATAATAACCTTGGAGGGGCGGGAGTCGCCTGGAATACTACCATCATGCCGATAAAAGTCCTTGATTATCGTGGCAGCGGAAAATTATCAGACTTAGCGTTTGGCATGGCATATGCAACGCTTTATAATGCCTCGATCATCAGTTGCTCATTTGGAACAGAATACAGCCGGACCATGGAGGATATCATACGGCAGTCACCGGCACTATTTGTCTGTTCAGCAGGGAACTATGCAACGGATCTGAACTGGATTCCTCAGTATCCGGCATGTTACAACTTCAGTAATGTGATGGCGGTCGCTGCCACTGATCCACAGGATGAACTATCGTGGTTTTCGAATTTTGGCAATCGGACGGTCCATGTTGGAGCTCCGGGTACTGATATCTACAGCACCATTCCATCCGGATATTCCTATACTTCAGTCTTTGAAGACCCCACATTTGCAGGGGAGAATTTTACGCTTACCGGGAACTGGACCCGCATTCCTGGAACCATGCCAGGAGAGCCCGTGTCATTACAGGCAATTCTCAGAGATTATCCTGACATTTCAACATTTGTCATCGAGATGAACACCTCTGTTGATATCCCTTCTGAAGAAAATAAAATCCCTCATCTGATCTGGGAGGTAAAAGGAGATTTTTTTGGGTATCAGACAATTGAATACTCAAATGATATTGTAAATTGGACATCCTTGTGGGATTTTGATACAGAATTTCACGAAGATGGCTGGAGACAACTCTTCATCCCGCTTAATTCTGTCTATACCAAATCAGGATTCAGGACCAGATATACCTATACCCTGTTTAAGAGAGATGTTCCATCAGACTTTTCTATCAGAAATATAAGGATCGGATACCGGGGTGAAGCAATAAAACCTGAATATCAGTACATGAGTGGTACATCCATGGCAGCTCCCATGGTATCCGGAATGGCTGGTCTTATCAAGGGGAAAAAGCCTGATCTTACGGCAGAAGGAGTGAAGCAGATTATCATGGATACCGCTGACCCGCTCCCGTCACTCCAGGATAAAACCATCACAGGTGCTCGGGTAAACCTCTCTGCAGCCCTGAAATCTTTGAAGAAGAGAGATGAAATCTCTCTATTTCCGGGATGGAACCATGTATCCATCCCCAGGCGACTCAACCCAGGATATGATACTGCACAAATATTTGCCAGTGTGAACTCATCAGGACATTCAGTCCTGGTATATGTGAATAATACCACCGGATACAGAACGCTCTCAATGAACGATACGGTAGTTCCCCTCCAGGGGTACTGGGTCTATTCATCCAGTACCATGGCTGTCCCGGTCAGGTTTTCTGACCAGATCATTCCATTTTCCCGAGAGATTCCGGCAGGATGGTCATCGATCGGGGGCTGGTTGGAAACGGATCTTTCAGCGAAAGAGACATTCCACACCCTGACAGCATGGTCATATGCCACCGGGTATGACGCACTCGTGCAGCAGTATGAAGAACCGATTATCAGGGGAGGAACCGGGAACCAGAGCGATGAACGGCCGATACGACCATACCACGGGTACTGGCTGTACTGCTCACAGAACGGGACATTTCAGGCAGGGTTTGGATAACAGGCGGAGATGGGCTAATTGAGGCTGAATTGATCTCCGATTTACCCCTGCTTTTTCTTTTCTCTTCTAAAAGGACAGTACTGGTTGCCACACCCAGGACAGAGAATCAGGTAGCTGCTCATTGCCGCAATAATGATACAGATCCAGAAGAGCACAAACAGATGGAGTGATGTGATAAGGACAGCCTGAGGGATGAGAATTATTATCGCAAACAGAATCCCGGTCAGGTAAATTTTCACGGAAGAATATGGTCCGGGGGGCTGGTTCCAGAACTGTGCCAGATAACCGGGAAGAATATGCACACATGTCCTCTTAATCGGGCAGGATACACAAAAGACTCTGACAATAAGCATCCCTGCAATAAGAGAGACGAGGAGATATCCTGCAGCCAGATAATAGGATATCTGTGAGAATGAAAATATTCCAACCAGAATGGCGATGGTTCCACATATGAGACCCAGAGTTCCGGGGAT
>CAZEWE010000276.1:0-2826 GCA_964515765.1 uncultured Methanospirillum sp.
CAAACCTCTCCCATTCTGGAATGTTTTGAATTTCATCAAGGAAAATGGTTCGAACACCAGGATTATTCTCTTCAAATATTGTCATTATATCAGTAAGCTGATGAATTTCGATCCCTGCAAATCTTTCATCATCCAGGTTAACATACAAATACGAAGGAAAAAAGTCAGCGAGTTGTCTGAGCAGGGTGGATTTCCCACATCTTCGAACCCCGGTTATTACAATTATTTGAGGGTGGTTCACATACTGTGAAAAGTCAATCCTTCTTTGTATTCCCGCACTGGAATTTTTAAACCGCTGAATCTGGTTTATCAGGACGCTTTCAAGATTGTGATGGGAGAATGGATCCATATATTGGTAATATAAGAATGGCCTTCAAACTATATATTAGTAATATATGGTTTGAGAAAAATTTTCATTATAAGATATTGGTACTTGAATGCCATTGAGACGCTTCAAATATCCGAAACAACATTCAATCAGAAATAATTATATTAGATTGGGGATTCCGAAAAATTAGGCTGGATAGAGCTTATCTCATCTCAAATACTATATCTGATAATGCAACCTGCCAACCGGGACGCGATCCTGATGGCACTCCTTGCCGCTGCCCTGTTTGGTGCCGTTATTCCTGCTTCCCGTATTCTCCTTTTCGATATCGGTCCGGTCACTCTTGCCGGGTTACTCTATCTGGGAGCCGGTGCCGGGGGGCTTGTGATACGGAAATTCACAAATCCGGAAGGGAGGAGCGAGGCTCCTATTCGGAGAAGTGATCTTCCCTGGCTTCTTGGGATCATTGCCTTTGGCAGCATCATCGGCCCTATCCTCTGCATGGTCGGTCTTACGACTACTCCGGCATCGACTGCTTCGCTGCTCCTCAATGCTGAGCTGGCTTTCACAACCCTGATTGCCGTGATTGGATTTCGTGAACCGCTGGGAAGACGGGGGCTGTATGCCATTATTGCGGTCGCTCTTGGTGGCCTGATTTTATCGTATGATCCTGCAGGATCTTTTGGGCTGTCAGCTGGGTCACTCCTTATCATTCTGGCATGTTTCTGCTGGGGTCTGGATAATAATTTTACCCGGGTAATATCCGGTAAGGAACCAGCCCAGATTGTCATGATCAAGGGATTCGTAGCCGGTATATTCAGTGTCTGCCTGGGGTATGCGATCGGAGAACCGACTCCTGCCCTGACAATTATCCCGGCAGTCCTTTTCATCGGGTGTCTGGGGTATGGGGTTTCGATATTCTTTGTCATTCGGGCCATGAGAGTTCTGGGGTCAGCCCGGACCGGTGCATTATTTGCAACAGCTCCATTTATCGGTCTCTCCCTCTCTCTTCCACTCCCCGGTGAAAACCCCGGATTACAGATACTGCTGAGTCTGCCACTGATGGCGGTTGGGGCATGGCTGATTGCCACCGAAGAGCATGGCCATAGTCATATTCACGGTTCGTCCAGGCATGAGCACCGGCACAGTCATGAAGATGGGCATCATAATCATCACCATGATCCGGCTATGAAAGGAGTTGTCCATGCCCATAATCATGAACATGAGCGGGTTGAACATCTTCATCCTCACACCCCGGACCTGCATCATTTCCATGACCATGAAAAAGGTGATTAATCAATGGATATTCCTGACATTCATATTAGTTTCAAACCACTTCAGGATCTCCTTCTGAAGAAATCAGAGGCAAACATACTCCTTGCTGCAATTGAGCTTGATCTCTTTAGCCTGCTGGAAAAGATCCACTTTGCAGAAGATATTGCAGAAAAATGTCAATTCCACCTACAGAACACCATTCATCTTCTGAATGCACTTGCTGCGTTTGATGTGATACAAAAAGATGGTGATCGATACATCAATTCTCCAATTGCTCATGATTTTCTGGTAAAAGGAAAGGACACCTATCTGGGTGATTATCTTTGTGCAAGTGATCCCTGGTATTCAATTCATCCGGAAAAGATCTCTTTGCTTGTCCGGGAAGGGCCTCCGGAGAGGAAAGAGGAGATAATTAGTGGGTCAGACGAGTTCCGGGCGATGCAGACCAGGGGTTCTATTAATTATCAGCGGTCGGGAATGGCACAGATAGTAGTAAAACAAATATCCTCACTTCCGGAATATAATGGCTTTTCCCGAATGCTTGATCTTGGATGTGGCCCGGGTATTCTTGGCATTGCCCTGATCCTTGATCATCCCACCATGAATGGAGTTCTATTTGACCAACCGCCGGTTGCCGAGGTTGCGAAGCGATGTGCTGCTGAATATGGTGTGTCTGATAGAATTACGGTCATGTCCGGAGATTACCTGGTTGATTCGATAGGAGAAGAGTATGATCTCATCCTTGCTTCAATGACCCTGAATTATGCTCTCGGCTCTTTTGATCGCCTGATGAAGAAGATCTATGAGGCATTAAGACCGGGAGGGGTGTTTGTAACAGTATCAGATGGAACGACACGGAATGGTACCAAACCGGAGGAGATGGTAATCTCGATGTTGCTTCCAGGTTTAATGGGACAGGATATGGCTATTCATGAAGATTTTATTGCAAATGCCATGCTCGATGCCGGGTTTTATAAAGTCAGGAGCAGACCGGTCCAGACTCCGGTTGGAGAAGTTGAATGGACTATTGGGAAAAAATTGGTTTAATATTGGATAATCATTCTTTCTTAATAATAGAAATCTGGCTTTTCAGGATCAAGTATCTGCTACGAATTTGCGTGATATTTTCAAAATTCTTTTAGGAACCACACAGGTAATCCCGCCATCTTACATCACCAAACTCTATACATCGTACCCTGCCTTGGTATTCTTTTCTGTCATAA
>CAZEWE010000277.1:0-2814 GCA_964515765.1 uncultured Methanospirillum sp.
TAAAAGAGCCGGTTGGATAGTGAACCATATCGAAGGCAGTCATTATATCCTGATTAAAGAAGGAAGCCCAGTTCATCTGTCGATCCCTGTGCATTCAGGAAAAGAACTGGGGCCAGGATTGCTTCGGAAGTTAATCCGTACAGCCGGGCTGACAAATGAAGAATATCTGGAATTCTTTCATAGGTAACCAGCAGTATCTCTCCTTTTTAGAAAAACCTGACCTCAAATACCCAACTCTATTCCACCTCAGCCCCTTACCTCCTCCCAAGCACCACCTGCCCCGCTCCCTCTTACGGCGTTTAAATACTCTCGATCACATTTTTCCAAAACCCGAACCCTTAACCTTTAAATATCTAAACACAATTCGCGAAAGTGAAACCCAGCCCATCCCACACCCCAATCACCTGGATCACTATCACACCGCAATTCGTTCTTACCCCCCTTTTCACTTTCACCCTGTTTACCTGAAATTCAAATACCCCCTCATACAACCTTGAATGGAGGATCGTTCATCCTCACAAATCACACCTATTGCCGCTTCGGGAAAAATAACCCCTTACCGCAATTATTCAGGAAACATCCGATGCTGTTCCCAAAATAACCTGGACCAGATGCAAAACAGGATGTATCAGTACTTGCAAACCATCTAAGAAGACCCCGAATCATTCAGGGATTTACCAATGACAACACAAACAGCCAATTCTCTCTTGCGTCAAAAAACCCTGATGATGGGGAGATTCTCTACCGGAGAATACTATCCGGAAAACCAGAACAAAAAACAACCATGGAGAAGACCATGCGACATCAAACACGATTACGAAAAGAATACCCCCACTCAATCATCCAGCTTGCAGGCATAACGATTCGGGCAGGGGCAGTTCTAAGCTATAGATTTATACGGATAATATCATTTCCCCCACAAAAAACCGGAGCCGGCCATGTCGTCTGAAACAAAAACACGGCGATGTGCCATCTGGTTTGCCATCAGTGATCTGAAAGCACACGGCTATCTCATCGACCGGTGCTGCGGAAAAGATAGGATCTTTGATCTCATCGCCTGGAACCGTGACACCATCCTTGGGCTGCTTGTATGTACTGCACGAACCGAAAACATCAGATCCTGCCATGACGAGATAACAAAAATCTCTGCCCTCATGCAGGATCGAATGGTCCCCGGCAGATCCGAGCTCTGGCTCTATCATCCGGGCGGGCGGTCCCGCTATCAGATACTCCCCGGCGGAGCGATATCCATCAGGGAGGCAGGATTATGAGATCACGGCACCATGCAGAGGTCAGGAAGGCCGTTCTCAATGCAATACGGCCATGTGATTCCCTCATCAGCCGGTTCCAGATCGAAGATGAGATAGACAGGTATCCGGAGAGGTATACGGAATTTGCCGGACGTAGCAGAAAGGGGCGACGCCGGATCATCACCCTGGCCATGAATGCGATGTTCATCGTCTGGAGTCAGTCCTGGGGAGTCCGTCCCTCATCCTTTGTCTGGGAAGTCAGGGACCAGGAAGGACATATCCATGACCATCCGGAGGTCAGGAGATGAACCCGGAGGAATCCATCCGGACCGCTCTCTCAGTCCTTTTTCCGGAGGGATCAGTAGTCGAGCTCAGGGCTCTTGGTGAACGGACTCATTACGGATATTACACGGATTTTGACCGACTGGCACGGGATGCAGCAGTTCTGGACTCTACATCAGGCATATCTGGCATTTACATCACCTTAAACCAGGTCCATCCTGATCTCCTCTCCCGGTGTGCAAACCGGATGAAACGGGCAGGGCAAAAAGAACCGCAGACATCGGATGGAGATATCATGCACCGGCTCTGGTTCCCAATCGATATCGATCCAGTCAGACCTGCTGGGATATCCTCGTCAGATGCAGAACATGCTGCAGCTCTGGACAAGGCAGAAAAGATCCGGGAATTCCTATCCGAAAGGGGATGGCCTGACCCGGTCATTGCAGACTCCGGAAACGGAGCCCATCTCCTCTATGCCATCGACCTGCCAAACTCCCAGGAGAACATAACGCTCATCAAAAATTGTCTCACCGTCCTTTCCACATTCTTCTCTGACAAAGAGTCTGAAGTTGATACCTCGGTCTCAAATGCTGCCCGGATATGGAAATTGTACGGAACTCTCTCAAGAAAAGGTGACTCGACCAGTACCCGGCCTCATCGCAGGTCTGCACTAATGGAAGTTCCACAAGAACTCCATGTTGTCGAGTATGAACAGATTTCTCATCTCTCCTCACTCCTTTTCGAATGTCCAGTGGAAATGAACCCCTCGAAGACACCGGGAACCAGTTCATCAGGAGAGGATCTTGGAGCCTGGCTCTCCTCACATGGCCTCTCATACAGGGAGAAACCATTCGCCGGGGGGAGAATATTCCTCTTTGATCAATGCCCCTTCTCCACAGCTCACACAGACGGTGCATATGCCATTCAGTTCGACAATGGAGGAATCTTCGCCGGATGTCATCATAACTCCTGTGGAGGAGGAAGGCAGCGATGGCATGAACTGAAGGAACGGTTCGAAGGACCCAAAGAACGGGAGAGACGGGACTATGAATCGATTCGGAGAAAGTGTATCCGGGAAAAGGCACAGGCAAAGGCAGAGTATTATGGGAACTATCCGGAGACGACGGAGATCATCCAGACCAAAAATCAGGACATCGATATCTCCCGGCACCGGGCAACTGCATATGATATTCTCACGAATGGTAACCCAATCGAGTACATCTTACGCTCATTCGCACAGGAACATGAGGGAGATTTCGTCATCGCCCAATGCCTGATCATG
>CAZEWE010000278.1:0-2771 GCA_964515765.1 uncultured Methanospirillum sp.
CGGATAGCAGAACTGAAGAAAGTAGCAGCCCACGAAAAATTGCAGCACTATAACAACCTGATACCGGAATATACCCATGAGTCACCCGTATTACTTTGCAGCAACGATTAAAATTGAAGGAAAAATGATGGGAACCCCTGAACAGATAAAACAGTATGTGGATATCAAAGTCAGGAATTTAATCCACGATATGAACATACCGGAACCATCAGACGAAATAAAAATGCATGTTGAACCAGGAACCAGCACAGTATTCAGGAAAATCACCAGCGATGGATATGTCATGTGAGAATTGTAAGAAAACACTGATAGGGGGGATAGATTTGAGAAACAAAGCTGGTATCATCTGGTGTTTTCAGGATAACGAATGGAAACCCCTATCTCACTCCTGCAATAATTTTACCGGTAAATAATATTCTTTTTTTGTTAGACAGATATTTATAATCTGTAAAACGATATTGGTTATGGTTCATGGCTCTTTGCTTGATGCTGATTATTCCGAAAAGGAATTGCAGGCAGCACAGGAAGCCTCAAAACGGAATTCAGACAAATTACATCAGAAGGCGTTAAAATTCTTTAAACGCATCTGTCCATTTGGAAAATGAAATACATTGCGTTCGTATTCGTATCTCTCATTTTTTGCCTGATATTATGCTCAATATCTGATGCGGTCATTTCATCATCGGTATATGCGAATGGCGGGTCTATCATCGTAAATACAGATGAATCCTGGGAAACATCAGATAACCTGATGCGATTCGGGACAGTCAATGATTCATACGAATATGGTGGGAAATCCCAAACAATAGTTTCTCTCGGGAGAACCGGGATAATGAAAACCGATTCAACCAAAGTGGAAACATTGGGAGTGTTGAATGCCTTTGATTCCGCCGGGATGTTCTCTACTCAAACCAATGTCCCTGAATCCATGTGTGACCAGAGCAACTTCTTATCAGGATATGGGAATCAGTCATCCAGCAGACTTCCAGAGACTCAAACCGTGGAAGGGTTATGGGGTCTGATGGGGTCCGGCCCTGGCACGACCTATGAATCACAGGTTGAAGTGCAGGGGAAAACCGTGGGAGTATCAGTCAAAGGCACAACGCCGCAGGGATACCTGTATGAAGATGTGAAAGGCTCGTTGAAATCTGGACTGGATAAGAATTCAAGCACGCTTCAGTATTCCTATAGCAGACATGACCACGCTGTCCTGAACAGTGATGCAAACAAATCCCTGGATGGCGGGTTTGACTGGCTCTGGGATACGGAAACAGAAGAGATAGTGAACGAAACAGTCATTGAGGCCAGTGAAGAGGCCAACGTCTCGGAGGACAACGATGATTGAAACTATCCAACCTATCATTCTCGCAGTAATCGGAGCACTCATCTATTCTCTGCTCTGGTATTCCCGCCAGGTCGTAGATCCGACCAAGGAAACCCCTGAATTCAAACCGTGGAAACTTGTATCCACCCTTGTTGTCGGTGCCTGTATCGGTCTGGTATCGGTCCTGTCAGGCATTGATATCACCCAGGCAGGAATCGAAGCTCAGCTCGCGTCATACGGCTTCCTTGTTGCAGTCGTCGAACAGGTCGGCAAGGCCGTTTATCGAAAAATCACAGAGGAATAAACAATGTCAGTATCAATTGAAGGCATCTGGTCCACCAGAGCGGGGGATTATTCCCCGGCAAAGCATATTCTGACCAGAACAAACGATTACCGGTATTTCTTCCGGTTAAACCAGGATGCAAAGGATATCACCGTCAAAAAACTGATAAAGATTCTCATTGACGGGAAGCCTGAGATCACCATCCATGATTGGATGAGTGTGGACGGACGGGAAGATAACTACTTTGATATCCCGCTCGCATTCCGCACTCCCGGCAGACATTCCGTTCAGTTCGAGGTTTACAAACCTGCATCATCCAGAGCAGACAGCAAGGAAGGAGAACTGGAATACACGTCTGACAAGTTCACCGTGGAATACCAGGAATAAACAGTTGAATAAACCATCTCATCACCGGGTCAAACCGGTATGAGATATACCCTGCATACGACTATGTACCACACGTCTAACCCTTTACTGATACCCGCACCAGCCTTTGTCGATGTTTGTTCGGAACCATTATTCCCACCACGTATGCAGGCTCTTGGAATGGTCAAATATATTCGGGTTCGATTCCCGGACCAGGAGTAAAACTATGGCTGATGAACCCCGAAGTGTAAGAATTGAAAACCTGGCAGAGATAGAGAAACTGTCTCATAAATGCACATCAACCGACCTGCTCACCGAAATTCAGATATCAATGGCAAAACTGGAAGGAGCCATTACATCTATGGCAGCAGCCAGCCAGGAACTGAATGCCCGGTTTGAAGAACAGGCAAAGGAATTCCGGCAATATATGTCAGCGGGTCATGTATGCAGATACGCTGACCAGATTCAGCGGAATACGACTGCTATCAGTCTGCTTGAGCAGGAGCGGCAGAAAAAGATAGGGTCCGATTATTGGGTGGAGAAGTTCATTGAATCACTCAAATACCTGATATTATTCGTGGCCGGTATGTTCCTGACCTTCATCCTGAAAGGCGGTTCCCTGTAAATGCGGGTTCAATATCTGCCGGATAACTCATCTGTCTGTTACCCGTTTGCAGGAGAGATTGGAGAGGTCATCGAACGGTATTCATCCAGGGTTGTTATCAAATTACAACCAGACGGGTTTTCACACTCTATTTTCATTTTAACTTCTCCAGATAAGATATTTCCCGTGAAGTA
>CAZEWE010000279.1:0-2751 GCA_964515765.1 uncultured Methanospirillum sp.
GTATTGTTTCTATGACCAGAAAATTCATAATCGTATGAACCGTACGTGATAGTATGGATCTATTTCGATTATGCAGTTGTTTTTGCCTTTTAATTGCTGCAGTTCTCCTCCCTGTCTCTGCAGCCGAGTCCGGATCATCCGCCAACCAGACGATCAACGACCAGTTCGTAGTGAAATTACCCGCCGACTGGTCTAATTTTGCGGTCAACTCCTATGCAGGAATGGCGACCGGTGTCATGGACAATAATGATATTACCAATGTTATCTCAATCCAGGTGTATCAGAATATGAATTGTTCCAAGGTAATGGAGGAGAACCTGAAAGTCAACCTTGATGAATTCAATGCAAAAACAGGTATTGCAACCCTTTCAGAACCTGAATTTGGCAACGATACGGTTAGTCAGTATGGGAAATATTCTGATGGAAAGACGTCAAATCTCTTCTTAAGACTGATTGATGGAAATGTCGTTGCAGTCTTTGGTTCATACGAGACCATGGAAGATGCAAAGGCAAAGGCAGATGAGTTTACCGCAATTGCCGCATCGGTAATTCCCCTTCATCCTTCAGTAAATGAACTCTGTGCTGTTCAGAATGAGAAACCGACTCCGGCCCCGACGATGACATATAAACCCCGGCCGGTTCCGACCGTGAGTAATACCATAGCCCCGACTGAAGCTCCGGTATCCTGAAGAAATTTTCAATCTAACTTTTTTCTCCCAGTATGGTATTTCCGGTTTTCACTTGACTGGGAAAAGGTATTAAAAAATGAGAAATTCAAGATTACTCTGCTTTTGTCAGGTTAAAACAAAGTTCTCCCTTTGCAATTTCTTTTTCTCCACATTCTGTCTCAATGAGGTTCATACCATCTTCAGACAGAGTAAAGTTTACCTCCTCTTCATATGACCAGGTCATAAAAACGGATTTTCCATCATCTGAGACAGTTCCTTCGAACTCTTGAGTATATTTAGGATCTGGAATATAATAGGTCTTCCCGGTGACAATAGTACCATTCTGATTGAGGATCATAGAGCTATTTCCAGACAGCCATTCTCCTGTCCAGAGATTATCCGGATCAGTCGTGGTTCCATTCCTGGTTGCATTGACTTCATATCTATATGGTTCACTGGAATTATCGACTGAATCAACAGTTCCAGTTCCCGAAAATGACATTAAATCATCAGAAATTTGAAGATTTCTAGTTCCAGATGATTTCATTACTGTCTGATATACTGTGCCATCTTCAGATATCGTTCCCGTGAGTAAAAAGGAATAATCCGCATCTGGTTTAAATGGAGTTCCGATCCCAATTAATTCAGTTCCCACCTGTTCTATTGAAATCGTATGATTTGCATCTGTCCAGGTTCCAATCCAATTTTCTGTATCAGTTCCATTTACATCTGTTCTTTCATCCGCCCATCCCGGGACGATGAGAAGCAGAGTAATTGTCATTACCAAACCAGCTAAGAGAATATGTTTCATCTATACACCTCAGTTGAGAATGATAGATATGGAGTATTTGTTTTTTAAATTGCCTATGTTTATTTTCAAAAAATGGTGATAAAAGTTTTTATAATCCTACACGCTTCAATGAAAAGTTTAATGGTAGTTTACGTGGATTATTTTTCGCTATTGGAGAACTCTTCTTTTTTGAAGATGAAGTAAAATAACATTGAAAAAGATGAATATCTTCCATAAATTCTCATTTGTATGGAAGAGGATGAACTAGACTGGCTGCTCCGTTCCAGGAATATCTCTCCTGTATCTGGTTTACCACTTGGACTTTCGTATTAACGGGCTTTTAGATAGAACTTCCTTCCAAAACGGACGGACCTTTATCTTAGTTCCATCGATAATCATGTCCTGATATTGCCGTATTGTCAGAATGATTCCATTATCACATTGCGTTTCTTTCATGGCCTCCAGCAATCCGGATATCTCCCTTTCCTGGTTCTCCACAGTCAATTCAGTACATGCCTGAATACAGGTGGTGATCTTCCCCTGGTTAAAAGTTAAGAAATCACATTCACCGTCAGATTTAAACCAGAACAGTTCATGACCACGACTTGAATATTCCATCCAGACAGCCTGTTCAAATAACAATCCGGTATCGCCTGAAAATCTGAATGATACAGTGTTCCGAAGGCCGGTATCAATCCCATACATCTTTTTGTGATAGGCATGCTGACGACGGAGTGAATAATCAAACTTAAAACATTCAGATATAAGAAAGGAATCCTGAAGATATCCTATCCATGATCGGATTGTCATCGGGTTTTTTACGCCAATAGTTTTTGCCAGGGATTGATATGACGCTTCTCGAGTCAGATTAGAATAGAGGTATCTGCACAATTCACGAAAGGGAAGAATTTCGCGAATTCCATACCGGACGATTATGTCACGATAGATGATGTCTTCAAAAATCTGATGTAATATCTCCGGATCCTTATAGTGCAGAAAACCAGGGAATCCCCCCTCTTCCATGAATTTTACACATAATCGCTGAACTTCTGCTTCAGCTTGTGTTCCCTGTGGAAATTCTGATATTCCCATGATATTGCAATATTCATCAAATCTGAATGGCCAGAGTGATATGGTAACATATCTGCCGGTTAAACGGGTTCCAAGTTCTGAACTCAGGAGTGAAGCATTTGATCCGGTAAGAAAAATCTGATATCCGTCATCATGAATCCTCCTGACAAACCTCTCCCATTCTGGAATGTTTTGAATTTCATCAAGGAAAATGGTTCGAAC
>CAZEWE010000280.1:0-2723 GCA_964515765.1 uncultured Methanospirillum sp.
CCTCCAATGTAAATGTTGGTTTGGAGAGGATACTAATTTCCTCCCCCCTCATCCATACACTAATGGCACTCGTTTCTCCATCCTGGTGATAGCGGGAACCTCGCAGACAGGAAGAGTCCAAAGACGGCAACCACTGTCATGTTCTTCTTTGGAGAAGTGAATAGTGATCTGGTTTTATTATATGGGGATGATGGGGCCGGGGTGCAATTCGAAATAGTTATCCCACACGGGTTATATAAGGATTCTATATCAGTACTTCCCGATACATAGAGCCGATACCATGCTCCTTCATGAATCACTCAATATTCCTCCCAAAATCCCTCTTTATTCCCTTATTTCCTCTTCTCTTTTTGTCATCATCGTTAGCTTTGTTTCGCTCACCAATGGGATAACCATCGTCTTTCAAAACCTCTATTACTTCCCGATAATCATCGCCTGTGCATTTTACCTCTGGAGGGGTTTTATCTTCTCACTGGTTCTCACCTGTGTTTATGGTCTTCTCATCGCGATTTTTGGCCCATCTCAGGCGGAGATAGTATCCGCTCTTGCCCGCATTGCCATTTTTATCCTTGTCGCCGGGGTAGTAACCTGGTTATCATCCCGGTATTCAGAGAAGACCTCTGACCTCCTGGTAAGTGAACGAAAATTCAGACGGCTTTTTGATGCCAATGATGCAGGGATAGCTCTGCATGAAATCATCTGTGATAGTGTTGGAAAAGCATCAGATTATCGGTTCATTGATGTGAATCCTGCGTATGAACGGATGACTGGTCTGAAGGCATCTGAAATAATTGGAAAAACAGTCCGTGATGTGTTACCTGGCACAGAGGAGTATTGGATTTGTACATTTGGTGAAGTGGCGACAACGGGAAAGACGGTTCATTTTGAAAATTATAGCCGGGAGCTTGGGAGATACTATGAAGGGACTGCATATGCACCAGAACCTGGCCGGTTTGCCTGTCTTATCAGGGATATTACTGAGCGAAAAACACAGGAACAACAGCTCAGGGAGACGAATGCATATTTGGAGAACCTTATCACCCATGCAAATGTTCCGATTATCATCTGGGACTCCGGATTTCGTATTACCCGTATAAATCATGCATTTGAAATCCTCATCGGAAGACCGGCAGGACACCTGGAAGGAAGGCACCTCTCGATACTTTTCCCGGAAGATGAAGCCGAACGCTCGATGCGGTTTATCCAGAAGACTGGTGAGGGAGTCAGATGGGAGACGGTGGAGATCCCGATTATACACCAGGATGGTACACTTCGCACTGTTCTGTGGAATTCTGCTACCATGTACGGGTCAGATGGTCAGACCCCGGTTGCAACGATTGCACAGGGACGGGATGTTACTTCTGAACGGTTTCTTGAGCGTGAGAAAGAACGTGCAGCGATACAGATCCAGGAGAATATTGCCCAGCTTGCCATCCTGAATGACGGTATCCGAAACCCTCTTACCATCATCTCCATCTATGCCGAGATGAGTGGGGAGGAGCTGATCACAGCCCATATTCAGAACGAAGTGAAAAGAATCGATGAGATGGTCACAAACCTGGACCGTGAGTGGGTTCATTCAGGGAAGATTCTGGATTATCTGAGAAAACATGATAAGGTGGCCTTTGATTTTGTTCCCAGTCGCTCTCCCGGTTCACCGGTCCCATTGGAAACATCACTTTCTGAACGGGCCGGACAGGTCATATCCTCCCCGAAAACCAGCGGGTACGAGCGGTATATTGAGGAGATCCAGGCCAGACTCTACTCTATCCTTGATAGTGTAGATGCGTATATCTTCGTTTCTGATTTAGAGACCTATGATATCCTGTACATCAATGAGGAGGGGAGAAATCTCTTTGGAAATGTCATCGGTCAGAAATGTCATGCATGCATGTATGATAATTCTGATAGTCCCTGTTCCTTTTGTACAAATCAACTCATTCTGGAGAAAAAGGATCCAAAAGGGCTCATGAAAGGGGAATATATTCATCCAAAAACCGGCAGATGGTATGAATGTCGTGGCCGGGCAATCCGTTGGACTGACGGGCGGCGGGTCAGGCTTGAGATTGGGACAGATATTACCGACCTGAAGCTGGCAGAGAGACGGGATAAGTTACAGCTTATCAGGCTGGAAGCGTTTCTTACCCTTCTTGGCATGGTTGATTCAGATGAGAAGGATATCCTGAACTTTACTCTGGAAAAAAGTCTTCTCGTAAGCGACAGCCAGTATGCCTTTGTCGGTCTGATAACTCCTGATGAGTATGAGATGGTTATCCACACCTGGTCGAAGGGTGCCATGGAAGTCTGCTCAGTTACTGAAAAGCCAATTCACTTTCCCCTTCAGGAGGCAGGAATCTGGGGGGAGTGTATCCGAAATCATGCTCCTTTCATCTGTAATGACTATTCCTGCGAACACCCGGCAAAACATGGATGCCCGAAGGGGCATGTCCCGATTACCCGGTTCCTGGGAGTTCCCATTCGGGATGGCGAGACCATTGTCGCGATTCTCGCCGTTGCAAATAAAACCGGTGAATATGACAATGAAGACATCAACACTCTCCTGACGCTTGGAAATATTATGTGGGAGATGATCCACCGGGGCCGGGTGAGAGATGAACTGATACAGGCAAGCAGATACAACCGGACTTTGATTGAAACCAGTCCTGATCCTCTGGTAACCATCGGGAAGGACGGGAAGATTACGGATGTCAATTCTGCCACAG
>CAZEWE010000281.1:0-2714 GCA_964515765.1 uncultured Methanospirillum sp.
ACTTCAGGCGATAGACCCGATTATTACCGATACCATCCGATCACTTGGAGCATCACGGTTCCAGTTTTTAAAAAGTCATCTTCGTGAAGCGCGATTTGCCATCATGGCTGCAGTTATTGTGGGTTTTTCACGGGCGATTTCTGAAGTCGGCACAGCAATTATGATTGGTGGTAATATTAAAGGTCATACACGAGTGCTTACCACCGCAATATCCCTGCAGACATCAATGGGAAATTTTAATCTTTCATTGGCTCTTGGAATTATTCTTCTGGCCATTGCGCTTATTATCAATCTCTTCATGGGACTGGTGCAGAACAGGTAGGAACGAGATGATTGACATCAGAAATATCACGAAAGAATTTGATGGAAATCCCGTCCTGACCGGTGTAACTGAAACAATCAGGAAAGGAGAGATCTTTGCAATCATCGGACCTTCAGGACAGGGAAAAACCACATTGCTGAGAATCCTCGGACTCCTTCAAAAACCTTCATCTGGAGATGTTCTGTTAGAAGGCAAATCCCTTCGCTCTGTTTCGGATACTGATCCGGTTCGAAGACGTATCGGTATGGTCTTTCAAAGTCCTGTTGCTTTCAGGGATTCGGTTTATCATAACATCGCTATCGGGCTTCGATATCGGGGGTATGGTAAAGAGGAGATTCATGATAAGATCCTGCAAAAGCTGGATGAAATTGGCCTTACAGGATATGAAAAACGCAAAGCCACAACTCTCTCCGGGGGAGAAAAACAACGGGTATCTCTTGCCCGGGTTATGGTAACAGGACCTGATGTTCTTATTCTGGATGAACCAACAGCAAACCTTGATCCTGTTTCAACAGAAGTGATTGAAAATCTTATCCGCCATTATAATACGGAACTCGGAACAACAGTCATTTTATCCACCCATGATCTTATGCAGGGTCAACGGCTTGCCGATCGGGTTGCAGTCATGATGAATGGACGGTTTATTCAGTCCGGGACAATTTTTGATGTTTTTACACGTCCCTGTTCAGTTGACGTGGCAAAATTTATCGGAATGGGTAACATACTTCCAGGAAAAGTTATCAGAAAAGAAGATGGAATATCAGTTATCCTGTCACATGGAACTGAGATCCACGCAATCGGTGACATCCCTATTGGAACCCAGGTGAGGATAGCTATCCGGCCTGAAGAGATCACATTACACACCGGACCGGATCGGTGGTCAAGTGCACGAAATATTATCTTTGGAACAATCGAAGCAGTACGACCATTTGGGATTATCAGCCTTATCAGTGTGAAATCAGGAGACCTGTCTTTATCGGTTCAGGTAACCTGGCAGTCCATCCGGGAACTGGATCTGAAACCTGGTGTGGAGGTTGCTCTTTCCTTTAAGGCCCCCTCGGTCCACATCATGCCGGAAGAGAATGATCATGCCTGTCTCTGAGCAGCCAATTCCCCGTCATTCATTTTTTCTTTCAGAGCTGGCTGGTTCAGCAGGTAATTTTGGAACTGTTCTCCCCCTTCTTTTTGCCGTTTCGGTATCATGCGGTATGAATATCTCCCTTATGCTTCTGTGGGCTGCTGTATGGTACATAATATCGGGGATCTACTATCGAATTCCCATTCCGGTTGAACCGCTGAAGGCAGTCGGAGCCATTGCCATTGCAGAGTCAGTCACCCCCAGCCTGATTGCAGCTTCAGGTATTGTAATGGGCATCATGTGTCTTTGCATCGGGTTTTTTGGATGGATGGACCGTGTCAGACAGATTATTCCTGAACCGGTTATCAGGGGAATTCAACTGGGCCTGGCACTTATTTTCATTAAAAGCGCCATTCCAGGATTTATTCTTCCGGACATATCTTTTGCAATGATATCTGTCGGTATTGTGTGTGCCTTTATACTAACCAGGAGATTTGTAAAAATTCCGGATCTCTCAGCCCTGACCATTATTGTGTCAGGATTTTTCGTTGCAATCCTCAGTGCAGGAGTTCCAACCTTAATTTCAATTCCCATTCCTGTTCTTCAGATTCCATCACCAGAAGATTTTTTTAATGCAACAATACATTTTGTTCCACCTCAGCTCCCCCTGACCCTGACCAATGCGATTCTTGCGACATCCCTCCTGGCATTTGATTTGTTTAAAAGAGAAGAGAACCCGGATAAAATCTGTAAAACGGTGGGCATGATGAGTCTCTCTGCCTCACTACTGGGTGGATTTCCGATGTGTCATGGAGCAGGAGGCCTGGCGGCACATTACCGGTTTGGTGCCAGAGGCGGGCTTTCGTTAATACTTGGTGGAATACTTCTCTTTCTAATCGGGATACTCTGTGAAGATCCGGGAATTACCAATGCCCTTCCGATTGGGATGTTCGGAGTCCTTCTCATTGTGGTTGCCGTAGAACTTGCAAAGCACGGACTAAAAACAGATAATTATTGGATTACCGGCCTTATTGCGGTACTTGCGGTCCTGTTTGGTCTTGCGATAGGATTTTGTGCAGGACTGATTCTGGCCTGGATACTTATTTATCAAAAGAATCATCTGAAAACGTGACAGAAGTCATTATTGCTCATTTTTCCCAACCAGCCAATGATCAAACCACCATTTCATGCCCACTATTGAGACGATAAATAAACTTGTTACTCCATTCGCAAGCATGACCGGAATATCGGCACTTACTATTCCGTAAATCATCCAGAGAAAGACACCGACAAGAAGCAGGAATAAAAGTCCCC
>CAZEWE010000282.1:0-2706 GCA_964515765.1 uncultured Methanospirillum sp.
CTAATTTTATGTGATTTTTTTACAAGAAAATCTATATGGAATCATGAATGAAGTTCAAAATGAAGATTTTCATTTGTCAGGCTTGAGGCTTCGCCCCATAGGGGTTTTACAAGAAAATTTATTTTTCATTCTTCTCGCCAGGACCCCCAATGGGCACCATTGAGAGTTTGGAGACCTATTTATATGCATTAAGATTTGAAATCAGAAAACCCCCCGCCCAATCCTGACGAAGCGGCCTGGCTGGATGCTTCTTACGTTTTTCCATGAGAGAATCGATTTAAATCTGAACTTTAACCCGAATATCCGGGGGTAAATGCCTGACTGTTTCTTCAATTGTACTCATACGGTTTTCTATGCTTATTTGTTCTTTACCGATTCAATAATTTTCTGTTTTCAGTGGGAGGAAGCCATCTGCTTTCAATAAGAACATCCGAGGGAATTTCAAGAGACTGTATCTGCATACTGTCCATGTTGATGAAGGTCTTTAGTCAAGGATAGTAATTTATCATGCAATTTCTGAAAGAACCGAAAACTTTTTTTTTTATCAGGCAATGGCTATCCTGCCCTGTAATACTTCCTGGATGAACAAAAATTCTTCATCATGATGCATTGTTCTTCGATCATGACCTATGGAGAAGTCAGAACGAAAAAATGGGCATAAAAATTCTATTATATTAATATGACAATACTGATAAATCAGGTATTTTATTGAAATGAGAATCCCTTGTAAGTATATTTTGATTATGAGCAAGACATATCGCTGCAATCACTTCATCAAAATCTCCGATTCTATTACCATTTTTCAGAAGAGAGGCTGAGAGCTTTCCAAAGATTTCCTGAACACCAGAATCAATTTGTAAGTGAATAAGGCTTGAAATTATTTCTTCAACCTGAAGCAGGTTTCTCTCTATTTGTGATGAGCGATATGCTCCTTTATAAAGTTCAAGAATGTTAATAACTGTAGTACATATCATTTCATCATTACTTTCAAGCTCTTTGAGTTTTTCGATAGCAGCAGGATCTTTTTGAATAATATCAACAAGAAATGAGGAATCCAGTACTACCATTAGAATAGAACCTCACGCATAGTGCTGGAACGCATCTCTTCCGAAGTTTTTTTAATACTCATGGCAAGATCCATATTAGGTTCATAATGAGACAGAACATCTGACAGGCTCTTTCTCTCAGGAGTTATACGGATAATGATTTCAGAAAAACTCTCCTTCTCGTCTTTTTTTAACTGTTTTAGCCGGTTATAAGCTTCAAGAGTGATGGTAATAGTTTTCGTGACCATATATGTATGTTTACACATAACCTTAAAAAATTTTGGCACCTGCAATAATTATCCACACTCTTCAGCAGATGGGCGATAATGCTCTTGTTTCGGCAATATCCAGACAACTGCGGTATGTCCGTTTACACCACCCACAGACCATAAGCCGCTTCGTTCACCCGTATCAGTATTCACCAAACAACTGACATGGTAACTCTCTCACCACGGACAGAGCAAATTTCCCCAACTCTTTTCATCACCGATCCTACCTCGATCCCCACGTTTGTGTGTCAATAATGCAATTTCTGCAAAAAAATACTTGAAAGAGAGGAGAATGACCTTGTTAAAAATTACTATCAGATTATATGCCGGATTTCATCTTCAGAAAGCCCGGTGATTTGAGACATATCAGATATTGAAAGACCTGCCTTTTTCATCCGTTTTAATATTGATACTCTTTCTTCCAGTCTTCCTTCTTCTTTGCCTTCTGCTATACCCTTTTCAATCCCCTTTTCAATACCTTCGGCAATACCTTCTGCCTTGCCTTCTGCTTTATATTCAGCAATCCATTTGTTTACTCTTTCAGCTAACATGGTCCCTCCCTGGAACGGATTGGATAATGATCTATCTTCATCCCTCTTTAAGGTACTCTCAAAATATAGAGAGAAATCTCTTCTCATTGATTCAAGATCCGGGTCTTTTTCCATCCACCTGTTCAGTTTCTCTCCGAATTCAAATAATTCCTGTGGTCCTGAAGACTGCTCCAGGCCAAATAAACATGCAGCAAGATTTCTTACCTCTATGAGATGGTGCACAGATAACCGCAGTTCATCTATCAATAGATACGGAACTGATGGAACAAACTGGCTGACAGGCTCTGGCATCAGAATGGTCTCCTGAATGTTCCGGGGCACCGTCCATGACTGCTCTCCATTATAAAGAACGATTGGAATAATGCCAGGAAGTTTATCCGATGGAACAATTACGCCGGTGCGGATGAGATCCTGCCAAAGAAGAGCCATGTATGACATGATCCGTATTGGCATGGTGTAATCAGGCTTACTCTGAAACTCTATTAACAGGTAGAGGATGAGAGTTCTGTCACCATATGCAAGTTTCCAGATAATGTCATCTTCACGCTCCCTGAGATCATCAGTTACATAGCTGCCATTACACCGCTCAAGTTTTGTAAAGTCACAATCCGGTGCAAGTGATGGGTTTAAAAAACCCCGGACCAGATCAGCAACCATTTCAGGATGGCTGAATAATCGTTTATACGGATGATCAGAGTCATTCATCTGAATATTCCGTATACCATACGTAATATATCTATTTAGAATACGCGAAATTATTATTAAAAAGAAGGAGAATGACCTTGTTAAAAATTACTATCAGATTATATGCCGGATTTCCTCTTCAGAAATCCCGGTAAT
>CAZEWE010000283.1:0-2687 GCA_964515765.1 uncultured Methanospirillum sp.
CATAACTGACACCACCGACATATGCAGTCTTCAGTTCTGATTCAGGGATGTCTGCGGTCCGGCTTTTCAGGTCAGCAATGGTCTCCTCAATGTATGATACCAGTTCATCCGTACGGTCTTTCTTTCCGATAACTTCTCCCATCAGACGAAGGCTGCCAAACATCTCTGCTTGTTCTTTTGCATCACGAAGTGAGCCATATGGGATCATAACAACAGGTATACCTGTCTTTTCACTCAGTTTGTTCCCTTCGTCGGCATTTGTTGTTGCAGTCGTTCCTGATCCGGTCAGGCCGGTTTTCAGGACGAGTTGTGGTCCGATACCGATGATCTTCTCAGGATCGTCCTTTCCTCTGAACTCACCAAAGAGTGGATAATCTTTAAATTGTGGATTTAAAATTGCGTATCCCCGAGCATCCATTACCTGTGGTTCTTTTTCGATACTGTCCACACCAACAATGAGGTCCTGTCCTCCAAGGTAGGTCAGGTACCGGAGACATCCGGATCCGGAGCAGAGTACTTCTTTCACGTCTGTCGGAACGCTCACCGATCTTCCATATCCATCGGTGATGGTCTTTTCAGCGGTGGCATCATCTGCCAGACATGCCGGTACTGCCAGAAGCGATACCAGCAGCATGAATGCACAAAGCATTGATTTCAGTTTTGTCATGGTAACACCTGATTTGTTAATTCATGAAAATGTTACAAGTGGTTCTTACAACATTTCCAGCACTTTATACGGGTTATTCCCCGCGGTCTTCAGTTTGGTCAGCAGTGGTTCATCCACTTCGAACTCTTTCAGGGTGGTAATGACCGACTCTGGTTTGTCAATATACTCCATCATGCCGATATCCTGAACCAGCTTTGGAGCCCATGAAGGCCCGGTCCAGTTTGCGACACCAACCTCTTCACTGATGGTATCAAAGTCAAATCCAAGAGCAAGTCCTTTCCCTTTCTTGGCCCCGTCATTCCATTTGATGATTATTCCTGCCGGACGGGTTCCATACTTTGCTTTCAGGGCTTCCTCATCTTCCTTGGAAAGAGCCATAACAAACATGCTGTTCTTCCCCGGAGTACTGTCCCAGATCATCTGGTATGCATCTTCCTTGCACCAGTTCGGGCAACCAATGTCGATATACGTCTCGGCTGACTGGTTGGTGATCGGCATGACCTTTTCGACATACTTTATGAGCATGTATCCACTGGTAACTCCCGGGCAGAGATGGTCATGAAAAGCGGCAGCATTCATGAAATCGTACCCTGCTCCCGCAGCCCATACATTGGAAATACCGACCAGGGAGAATTCATTTCCTCCGAACTTTTTCTTGTTAAATGTGGTATTTCCTTCATTCGGGTTCGCAAGAAGGGAATCCAGGTTTACCTGCATCAGTGAGACCTGGGAAAATGCTTTATCTGCAGGAAGAGATGCCCGCTGTTCTGCACTCATGGCATAAAAGGCAGGGTCGGGTTCCATGTATGCAGCCATGCCACTCTCCTTGTTGTAAAAGTAGAACCAGAGTGGTTTCCAGTTTGGCCGGTTTACCTGGAAGAGGTTATTATCTCCATTGGAAAGACCAGATTTTTCTGACAGGCCGCTCAGTGCACGTTCGGTGGTCTTCCCCTTGATAATTGCGTGGCCTGCATTTGTCAGGGCTAGGATGTTCCCATCCCCCGCTTCAAAATTGAGCAGGTCCATCCCCACTTCAGCAGCCCGTGATCCCAGATCAAATGCCAGATCATCATCTGCACAGGCATAGGTCGGGATCAACAGCCAACAAAGTATCACAAGGAGTGAAATTGTTCGTTTCATTCTTTTCCTCATTCATCCGGTATGATTGTAATACATCAAATCAATCTGACATTCATTACAAGATTTAGTACCTATTACACACTTGTAATATTTTACTAATTTATCTTGAATTCATATCACAATTAGTTATACGAATATTATAAAATTTATAACTTTTGAAAATGATTTTTATCAATGTATAACTGAAATCTCGCTAAAACAATTCTTTGTAACTAATAAGGGCGATTTTATTGATTTTTTATGAAGTTGGGTGTTAAAAAAATTAATACAATCACCTATTTCGATGAGTATAATAGCACCTTTTGAGAAATACTTGTCTTATGTGTATCTCACAGTCCGCTGGAGAACCTATCCGGGGAAATTATGGATCATATGAACAGGCAGTTGAGTTTCACGGGCACTCATGCGGAGGGCTTGCGAGCGGATACCGGGTCGCTGTTGCTGCGATGAAAGCACTCGGAGTAGAGCGTCCAAAGGATGAAGAGCTCGTTGCGATTGCAGAGACAAATGCCTGTGGTGTTGATGCCATCCAGTTCATTACCGGATGCACGGCAGGCAAAGGAAATCTCATTATCCATGATTATGGAAAACACGCGTTTACTTTTTATTGCAGGAAGACCGACAAAGCCGTTCGTGTTGTCACCTGTCTTGACGGTTTCATGCCTGAGGAGATGCACGCACTCAGGCCAAAAGTGTTCTCCGGTCAGGCAACAGAGGAAGAAAAGGCACGGTACCAGGAACTTGCACATCAGGGCGTTCATGCAATACTTGCAGCACCAGAAGAGAAAATTCTGAAAATCTCTTATGTTGACATGAAGCCGCCACAGAAAGCGATAATGTATCAGTCAATACCCTGTGAATGCTGTGGTGAGATGGTAGC
>CAZEWE010000284.1:0-2656 GCA_964515765.1 uncultured Methanospirillum sp.
CCGGTAGCCCAGGTGATTACGGCACTGAGCGAATCACTCGTGCCCCAGGTCATCGAGCTGGTCAAACAGAAAGAACCGGCATCAACCAGCACGACTGAAGAAGAGAAATTATAAGAGTGCCTATGTTCCATCCGGCTGGTGATCTGCTTGTCACGGTCGGGATTATCCTGTTTTCATTCATTATTTTGAGATCTCTCTACATGATACCCCTGAAAATCTCTCTTGCGGCAGAACGGGATCAGGCCCGGCTGTGTGGTGAGAGTGATGTGGGATTTGGACCTTTCAGTATTGCGTTTCTCTATGATGGGACCTTCAAGGGAGAGATGAGAATCATGGGGAGGCATCTGTTTTCGTTTTCCATACCGACAACAGGGGAGGAGGATACCGAACCAGAAAAAGAGAAGTCGAAGGAAGAGGGCATTCAATCCGGGATGAGATGGATACCTGTGATCTTTCAGGGGAGCAGACGAATCATCAGACATTTCAGAATTGATACCCTCACCTGTCATGCACGGATAGGCTGTGGTGATCCCTGCACAACCGGGATGGCGTATGGGTATATCCAGGCAATTATTCCGTTACTTCCTGGAGAACATGACATCTGCATTATTCCGGATTTTTATGATCCGGCCCTTCTGGGTCAATTCAGGCTTGATACCCTGTTTGTGCACCCATTCTCTCTTCTCGTCTATCTCTCCAGGTTAATCATTCCCGAGGTGCTTAGAAAACCGGTGACTTCAGGAGGGAAGATTGATACAGAATCCGGATGATACAATTAGAATCCTGGAGCCAGTTGCTTTGGCAGGAAGAGTAATATACCCGGTTGTCAGGATACATGCAGGGATTGGGCAGCAGGGAGGAATGATACTTGTCAAACCTTGTGCTCTGCTCATCCAGGAAGATGAGGCATGGTTTTTTGTATCAGTTGGTGATTCGGTTCCTGATATTACAACCCTGATTTCTCTCTTATCTATTCAGACACAGAACAGATAATCGGACGCCCTGTCCTTGAACACATGCGAAAATGGGGGTTATCATAAACCGGTACTATCCTGCTTCCTGAGAAGCCCACATACCGGCTGGCAGAATGGATACGATACCTGCTATTCACCACCGGGGGGAGGATCAAGGGAGAAAAAGGAATAGTACTGTTCAACAACGGTGCCACGGACAAGAACGTCGGCTGGCATGATGAATAATTCCCTGAGTACCAGATAGTGCTTTTGTATAGAGATTCTATAGCCTTCATGAATTACTGCAAGGGAATATCAGACCCCGGACAAAATCAGTGAGGACAGAACGCAGGGCAACCCAAATATTAATACATGACGTAATATTATTTGTAATACATGGCGAAAGCAAAACCAAAAAGTCATGCAAGTGTCTCTCTCCGGATGCCTATTGAATTAAAGGATGCACTGGACAGTTATGTGGCAGAACATGAGCTGAGCTCGATGTCTGAAGCGATCATCGCCATTCTTGTTGAGAAATTAAACCCGCCTATCCCGGGATTATGCTGGCCGTGTAATTATCAGAACCCGGTTGATGCAAAATTCTGTTGCAAGTGTGGAAAGAAACTGAAAACTGATCAATGATACGTAATACTAATAGTATTACAGACATACATACAAGTATTCATAACAGATAACGATGAGGTATACAAGATGAGAATCGTCAGCATTATCGGAAGTCACCGGAAAAACGGGAACACTGAAACAATGCTTAAGGCATTTGACAAGGAGTTCAAATCACTCGATATTCCGGATTATAAGAATAAGTTGTACAACATTTCGGAGATGAACATCTACCCGTGCAGATCCTGCCTGAAATGTAAAAGGAAAGATAACTGTATCATTGAAGATGATTTCGGAAAAGTAGCTCTCAAGATGATCCAGAGTGATCTCATCATTATGGGTTCACCAGTATACTTCTCGGATGTGAGTGCCCAGATTAAAGCCCTCTTTGACCGGACCTATTCCCTCTGGCATGAAAAGAAATTAAAAGGGAAAAATATCATCTTCGTTGCTACCTGTGCTGAGTATGGGTCCGGACATACCATTGATACCATGCGGCACTGGGCATTGGATCATGAGATGAATATCATCGCAACCGTCGAGGGAAAAAGCGAGAAGAAGGGAAAGGTCCTTGAGAATGAGATGACCATCAAGGCAATTGTGGATGCTGTCCGGGCATGTGATGGGATAATCTCATCTACATAAATACCATGTAATAAAATTTTCCAAATAATTTTAGATTTATTCAAAATTAGCAAAATCCGCACAATTTAAGAGAATAAAACCGAAATTCATTTTTACAGACTCTATAAAAAATTGGGAAACGGGTAGCATTTCCCATCTATTGCAACATTATTTCTATTCGCCTATGAGTTTTCAAAGATATCTGATCTGAAAAATATATAATCACATAAGCAAATACCTATATACTAACCTATGGAGATATGCAACCAGTGTGAAGACTGTACAAAACTCTGTGAGATCGTTCCAAAAATGGCAGGAGTTTTCAAAGCCCTTGGTGATCTCACCAGACTGAGAATAATATATCTTCTGACCACTGATACCACCGGAACACTCGGAGTATCCGAGCTTGCAACCAGACTTGGCATCTCCCAGCCTGCGGTATCCCAGCATTTAAAAAC
>CAZEWE010000285.1:0-2635 GCA_964515765.1 uncultured Methanospirillum sp.
TTTTGATTGATGGAGAGACGTTAGCTGAGCTTATGATAGATCATAATGTAGGAGTTTCAGAGGAGTCACGATATATTGTTAAAAAGATTGATATGGATTATTTTGAGGAGTGAGAGTTAGTCTCATGAAAATTTGCATATCTATGTATTAGTTAAGAGTTGATCAAAATCAGGGCTATTTTTTAATATAAACCCGAAATAATCGATATTAGTATACACTGGAACAGCCCTGATGAAAGAAGGTCAAATATTACTCTAAATCATCTAAACCGAAAGGAAACCGATTCAGCCAAAGGCCGCTATCATGTTCCGGATCATTACCATATAAAGTATCGACTTTTCAATGATGATGCAATACCGACTGGCTATGAGAAGATCTGAAACAGGTCAATTTAACACTAAATTTAAATTTTATCGCTTCCAAGAGTTTAAATACAATATTAGGATAATTATTTAGGTTATCGGATTAACCCCTATCTGAATATCTCATTCATTCAATAAGAAACGCTCATATCATCCCAGGTACATTCTCTTCTGAAAAATATGACATAATTACTGCTAACCAGACATCAGGAGTTCCACCACTCATGGTTCGCTTTTCAGATATTTCCACCGGGAACCCTGATTCGTGAAAATGGTCATTTGGGGACGGGACCAGATCATATGTACAGCATCCAATCCATCCCGATATCGGTACCGGACGCGAAAAATGTCAATTCAACTCCACAGAATGGATGAGTATATCCTGACGAAGTTCAGATCGGGGACATTTGGCTGAAGAAAACAGGGATTCCGGCCGTAACTATCGAAATTGTCATTTTCCACGACAGCTTTGAGAACATGTCCCATGTGGTTCCCTTGCAGGAGGGTCAGATTACTCTTGTTGCAATTGTCCGGTTGTGACGGGCAGGAAAATCAGGAGGGAGAGCCGATGCGGGTAAAAGAGTTAAGAAAACAGAAAAAATAAAAAATCTGTAGTTTTTATTCTAATCCTTCTCTGACGAGTTCAACTTTTGAAACTCCGGGATTTTCTTTTCCTAACGGTCCAATATCAAAAAGATTATACAATGTCATAGTGTCAGGAGATGTGATATCCGCAAATGAGACTCCATTCGTATATTGTTTTATATACGCATGAGTATTATCGTCATTAATAATTCCTGCAAATCCCTCTTTGATGACAGATTCGTTATTCATAGTGGAAATTACTAAATACCCTTCAAATAACTGCCCGGCCTGAGTCTCAACCACAACTCTGTCTAAGTGAATACTCATTGATGCTGCATCAGTATAATCTGATAATGAAGTCTGTGCCACATTTGTAACGACTGTCCAGTTTCCTTCCAGATTCGGGATTTCAGTGTTCGCTGCTCCGACACTTACAGTCAGGAGAAAAATCGCAATAATTCCCCCAATAATCATACCTTTCATACCTTTCATTCTAATCCTCATCCATTCTCATGATACAATTACCAGATACACAGATAAAAAACTAACCCGACCAGATAAAAACAGAATACTGTAGGCTGTACAGAACTTTCCGACCAGACATATATCCTAATTGGGATGAAATACAAACCAGGCATTCTCAAAAAAGGTATTCACTCCAATTTTGATATCACCAACAGGAGAATTTCATACCGTAATTGGGCGGTCACATGAAGTTATGATGGAAAAATCTTCATCTGTAAACATCATTTCCCGATGAAAGTCAGGTAAAATTGGATTACCATACTGGATGATCTCATTGAGTGTCAGAAATAAACGTGGTGAACGAAGGGTTCAGAATAGGGGAATGGGGAGTTCTTTTCACCGCAGAACCTGTTGAATCTGGATATGGTCTGGATTATATCTTTCTCCCGGTAATTACCAGCAGTAATGCAGAATGATCATAGGGACTTCCGTCAAAATCCCCAAATACCCGGATATCTGAAAAACCTGCCAACTCAAAGAGCCTGATGAGATCGCTGGCTGCATAGAGGCTATGTTCAAACGTGAAAGTTTTGATATTCCCTTCTTTGATAAGGGTCCATTCCGTTCTAATCCTGTTCCAGTTCTCCAGGATCTCATGGGCCTGAACAAATAGTCCATCTCTGGTCTTTGACGCTGTAATCGGTTCAAAGTCCTTGGCCATCACCTCTTTTCCCATCACCTCAATAACGAATGACCCCCCTGGACGGAGACTTTTGGCGATATTTTTCAGAACAAGGAGATCCTCTGCAGGATCCTTGAAATATCCAAAAGAAGTATAGAGGTTTAAGACCAGATCATATGATTCATTCCGGACAAACTCCCGCATATCGGAAAGAACCCATTCTACATTTTCTGTATCAGCATACTCTCTTTTCGCAATTTCAAGGAGATATGGCGTCCTGTCAACACCGGTTACCTGATACCCCTCTCTGGCAAGCAGACCTGCAAACCGTCCCGGACCGCAGCAGAGATCAAGGACTGAATGTACCGGGTGATCGATGAGAGCAAAGATCTTCTCCATCTCTTCCTGCGCCTGTTCAAATAGTTCATCCGGAAACAATACCGGATAGAAGTCTTCCCAGAAGGATTCGTTCTCAAACCACTCCTCATCAAAGCCGCTGGTGGAGGCTTGCATGTACAGATGTTATCCTGAATCATTATGA
>CAZEWE010000286.1:0-2631 GCA_964515765.1 uncultured Methanospirillum sp.
TATCTATATCGATGATGAATATGGAAGATCTTTTTATCAGGATATTAAAGCTGGATTGAATGACTCAATTACCATCTCTGCTACTATACCGGTCGCACAAGAAGAGACTGATTTTTTTACTTTTCGTGATACAGTACTTGATAGTGCACCGGATTCTATCGTAATAATTCTCTATGACCATCGATTGATACCGATTCTTCAAAATCTGACTGATTCCGGCTATCGGGGGAAGATAGTTCTTGCCGACTCCTTTGTAATAGATGATCTGGAAAAAAATGCATCAGATATAATTTCAAAATTTTTTCTCTTCACTATATCAGCCAATTCTAATCTGGTCCCTGGTGTTCAGACTCAAAAATTTATGAGTGATTATCAGGAGAAATTTGGTGAAGACCCGACTGGGACTCTTGCCGGCTATGGATATGATTCATTGATGGTTACTGCGGATGCTATCCGTCTTGGTTCAGAGAATGAAACGATATCCCTGTCCTCAATACAAAAGGGTTTTCAAAAAACCCGGTATTTTGGCGTCACCGGTCCGAAAGTATTTGATGCTCATAACTCAGTCAGTCCGGCCCTGGATCGGTATGTATACATGGACGGGAAGTTCCGATTACTCACAACATCTCTTCCTTGAAAAAATCATCCCGAAGTGGGTATTATCAGTCGAAAAACTGGCTATTCACTTTTTGGCTTGGATTGAATAACACTTTCATAAAGAATTCTTTATTTAGGATTCACAGTTGTCTTACTCGCTAGATATTCAATATTTTATACATTTTATTTTATCAGGAATATAGAAATATAAATACGTCAGGTTAATATCTGACCTCTCTGATATGAATGTATGGTGTTCAGGCTTTCGAAATCTAAATCCCCATGTATTGTCCATGATATCCCGGTTCCAATGATTATCCGGCCTGGGGGGACTTCAACACCTGAATACAAAGAAAAGACGTATCATATTGTTCTCTCCATCGATGTAGGAAATACTACAACTGATTGTATCATTACGGGCACGAATCTGGAAACAGGGATAACATACCTTGTCAATAGAAATGTCCAGCTCATGAAAGACATGTCTGGATATACGCATGAAGATGAAATTATCGCAAAGACGCTCGATGGCATAGAAATTTCACAAAAGGCTACCGAAATACTGGTGAAAAATCTTGTATACAAGACGATTCAGGAATGCAACCTGGATCTTCAGAAAGAACTCGACTTTGCAGTTCATTCAACCGGAATAGTTACCGAATGGAAATCTACCGATCACATCAACAATTTTCTCGGATCCATCACAAAAGGATGCATTGATGCAGGTATTCCCATGTCGAAAATGCGACCGGTTTTTACGAAAAATTCTCTTCCGGAAGATGACAGAAAATTCAGTCTCCTTGATAAAGTTCGTTTTACCGGATCAATAGCCGGAGTTATTCCAGCGACCGGACTGTCTGGTGATGATCTTATAGCAAATGACATGGAAGGAGATCTCTCATTAGCCGGGATCAAACAAGGGGCAATTAATACTCCGGTAGATTTTCGAAATCCCTGTATATCATTTGATATAGGTACGATACTTGATGGCCGAATCACAGAATGTGTCCCGCATGATCGAAAAAATCCCTATGCACGAACTATTGGGTGTTTCATCGGACTTGGAGGAGCGATTGCAGATGCACTCGTGAAAGGAACCGGAAAGGTAGATGCCAGATATGGCACGGCTATGGAAATGCTCGGTGATGAGGTAAAATCAGGGTTTTTTTCAAAGAAAGAATCAACGATTTCGAAGAATTACTCAAATGAGATTCATAAATTTATTCATATTGATAAAGTCCCTCATCACCGGAGCAAGTTTGGTCAGGTGCCTATAGATCCAAAAATTGCAAACAATGAGAATATTGCGATCATAGGAGTTGATTGCGGTGAAGATTTCTCACACTACCATGAAATCACAAGTCTTGGAAGGGAAGTCTTCGAAACTCACGGACAGAAAGTTTTCACCGAAGTTGTCGATCGGGTCTGTGCTCAGCTTGCACTTCGGCTGATTGATGTCGCATCAAAGGAAGGATTGGTCCACCAGAATTCAGTTATCGGGTACTCCGGACGGGCAATCATGTCGGGAAGAAAACCGGAATATGTTCTTGAAGGAATTATTGAGAGGGATATTTATCCGGATCCCTATGATCGGGTTATTTTTGTTTCAAGTGCCCTGCCTCGGGGGGCCACGGTTATGGCCCGGTGTATGGGAGGTTTGGGAAATCCCAGAAATCCGGTTGGTGGCTGTCGGGGAGAAGGGTGTATTCTTGGGAGAAGAAAATCGTATGAGAATAACCCGAATTAATTATTATCCATATAATTGAGCCCATGTATTCGAAAAAATGCACGTAATATGTCCTGTACCGGGTCTGGTCGTCCGGAAGGAGATGCTGGTTATCCTGAGATGGGAACGGAACCGGTAATTGCACAGACAATGGCGATGGAGACGGCACTGAAAATACCCCGAAGCATACCGACCATTATGACACTCCATCAGGTTCCAAGCAGGTAAACCAAATCTGATTACCGGAGCGACAGGAGAATGTCAGGAGCCGATCGGAGAAAAATTTTCTCCACCCAACGAAGAGCAGA
>CAZEWE010000287.1:0-2611 GCA_964515765.1 uncultured Methanospirillum sp.
GTAGCTTTCATCATTCTAAAGGAAGGTGCGAAGGTGAGTGCGCTGGAATTAAAGCGCTATTGCAGAAATACGATGGCTATCCATAAGGTACCTTCCCTGATCATTATCGTCGATTCATTCCCGCTTTCCGGGACCGGGAAAGTACAGGTATCAAAATTACGAGAAATTGCCTTTGCATATCAGGAAAACAGGTAAGACCGAAAATGACTATTCGATCAGATCGAACAACCAGTGAGGCTGGCAGATATACCATCGGCTCACTCTTTGCTGAGCGAGCAGAAGAAATTCCTGAAAAAAATATTCTGGTGTTCCCGGATACCAATGAAAATCTCA
Source organism: uncultured Methanospirillum sp. (assembly GCA_964515765.1). Taxonomy (GTDB): domain Archaea; phylum Halobacteriota; class Methanomicrobia; order Methanomicrobiales; family Methanospirillaceae; genus Methanospirillum. Next base: position 334 of record CAZEWE010000287.1, read on the forward strand.
CATACCACCAGTTCCATGAGACGATGGATCAGGTTTCCAGATCTGTTATTGCCCTGACCGGTGGAAAACGAGTCCATTGTGCAATCTGGGCACCGAATATCCGGGAATGGCTTTCCATTCAGTTTGGGTGTGCACAGGCCGGGTATCCGGTCGTTTCGGTCAATACCAATGTGAAAGCACAAGAACTGTCATACATTCTGAATCATTCAGATACCATAGTTCTCTTTGTTGCCGGACCCCAGGAATTCAGGGATGCACCGGTTCAGATCCTCCGGGAGTTATATCCCGCCTCACATCCGGATGGTCCTTTCCGAGGGTCAGAAGAGATTCCTTCTCTTACCCATGTAATATACCTGGGTGCTGAACCGATTGATGGGACGATCTCCTATGGGGATTTCCTGAAGATGGGCGAATCAGTTTCTGATACCGTTCTGAAGAATCATTGTATATCAGTCAGGCCGGATGATATCTTTTCAATTCAGTATACATCAGGAACAACCGGAAAACCAAAAGGAGTCATGACATCCCATGCGGCATATTGTATAAATGGGTTTGCGGTTGCACACCGGCAGAATATCACAGCTGATGATATCTCATGTATTCCGTCCCCGTTCTTCCATGCATATGGATGTATTTCAGTCATGGCAGCGATTTGTGCCGGGGCTGCGATCGCTCCTGTGGAACGGTACAGTCCATCACTCTTTTTGAAGACTATCGAAACATGCAGGGCAACCATGATATGTGGAACTCCCACCATGTTTTTTGCAGCACTTGAGGAATTAACCCATAATACCTATGATATCAGCTCACTTCGGGGAGGAAACATGGCTGGTGCTCCCTGTCCTCCTGATCTTGTGAAACACGTATGTGAGAAGATGGATGTCCCTGAATTTGGTGTATTGTACGGGGCTACTGAAATTATTGTTCCTATCATGAATGGGGCCACTGATTCACTGATTCATCGGACTGAGACCATGGGATATGCCCTTCCGGATGTATCGGTACGGGTAATTGATCCGGTTCTCAGGCATGAATGTGCGACCGGGGAACCAGGAGAATTACTGGTCAGATGCCCGTCTGTCATGAAGGAGTATTATAAAATGCCGGAGATGACCAGGGAAGCTATCGATAGTGATGGCTTTTATCATACCGGAGATATGGTTACGATTGACCAGGACGGGTATGTTTCCATTGCCGGGAGGATAAAGGATATGATTATCAGGGGAGGCGAAAATCTCTATCCTGCAGAGATTGAATCTGCAATTTTAACGCACCCTGATGTTCTGGAAGTTCAGGTTGTCGGCATTCCCAGTGATTATTATGGAGAGGAGGTCGTGGCATTTGTCAGATTACACCCCGGATCAACGATTCGGCCGGTGGAATTAAAACGATATGCACGAGAAATTATGGCTATTGATAAGGTGCCTGCACTATTTTATGTGGTAGAATCGTTTCCGCTCACCGCATCAGGAAAAGTTCAGAAGTTTAAACTTCGGGAATATGCTCTTTTAAAGATGAAAGAAACATAACACAGGTGTATACTATGAACAGAGATGAGATAGACAAAAAAATCCGAGAAATTATTGCTTCACGAACCAACGATCAATCCATTTTTTCCCTATCCGGAGATGATCCTTTGGCTAAACTTGGGATAGATTCTCTTGCATTTGGATGGATTGTCGCTGATGTTGAGGACACGTTTGATTTTATGATGATGGGATCAGATGTCATGAAACTGAAGACGATGAATATGGCTGTAGATTATGTAGAAAAGAAGATATTATGAAATGGTTAATCCAATCAGCGAGACGATAATCGCCAGTGCTCCGGTAAACATATTCACTGCAGTCCAGCTCATTCTCATTGGGTTTTTAGCACTCGATGAGGGATGACCATTTTTAATCTGATTTCCAGTCCATGACCAGAAACTGATCCCATGGTACAATAAGGCAAACCCTGGGATAAAACAAAGGGAATATCCCCATTCATATCCAAACAGCAGGCCTGCACCGGCAACACCATATATCCATCCAAGTGATACATCAGCAATGGTTATCGCTTCTTCATAGACTTCATATTCCGGAAGATTGTCTTTCTCCCATATTCCTAACCTGATTGCAAGATCACGGTTTATTACAGATATTAATTGGCCAATCCAGTGAAATCCGAACCCGATAATGAGGATCAATATCCCAGAAATTATTTTTACGATCTCAAAAACCAGTTCCATAACTTTTACCTATGGAACAAGTAAGGAGATTGTTATTCATTAAACTTT
>CAZEWE010000288.1:0-1068 GCA_964515765.1 uncultured Methanospirillum sp.
TTTTACACCCGGTATGATGAGGGCCTTCGGTTATGTGGACAGAGCTGAAAGCCCGGCTATTACATGCAGGTTCTGCATACCTGACCGGAGTTTCAGCAGACGAATATATCGCACGATCCCGTGCCGGTCCGGGGGCAGGAAAGGCCGGGTCGGTATTTTTTTCCATGGATGGCCGCCGGGTCAGGCTTACCCTTTCTGAAACCGGCTGTGTTGAGATTGAGCATGCCGGGAACGGACAGGTCCTTCTCCGGTTTGAGGGAGAGGAGTACTCCGGCTTCTTAGAAAAACCCGGACTTCATTGCCCCCGTCAGGCATACCTGACCATAACCGGTTCCTGCATCTTTGAATGCCGGTACTGCAATGTATGGAAAAGTCCCGGACCACGGCGGAGCATAGATGAGATAGAGGCGATGGTTGCGTCTGTATTTCCAGACATTGATGCCATTTCCCTGACTTCAGGTGTGCTGACCGATATTCATGAAGAGGAACGATATACCCTTGATGTTGTCAGAAGGCTGCAGACGTTTCATCTCCCGATTGGTGTTTCTATCTACCCGGACCCGGAGACACCGTATCGTCTGAAAGAAGCCGGAGTATCAGAGGTAAAATTCAACCTTGAGACGGCAACCGACCATCTCTTTTCTGTCATGTGCCCTGGTCTTGTCAGGGACGATGCAATCGCTGCCCTTCGTGCTGCAGTACCTCTCTTTGGGAGAAATCATGTCTTTTCCAATATCATCCTCGGCCTTGGGGAGACTGATGAAGAGATGGCAGAATGTATCGAGCATCTGTGCCAGGATGGTATCCTGCCGGTCATCAGGCCCCTGACTCCGGGTGGTGATCTGACTGGTTTTCATGCACCTCCACCAGACCGGATCATCAGGATAGCCCGGATTCATGAAGAAATGCTCCGAAGATATGGTCTTGATCCCACAGCAGCCCTGACCATGTGTCCGGCTTGTACCGGATGTGACCTGATTCCGGGGAGGGATACATGATCTCCGGACTTGGCCGGGCAATCCTTACGTATGCTGATTCGGTGTATGCCGTGCCCGGATATCCGGTGAC
>CAZEWE010000288.1:1168-2601 GCA_964515765.1 uncultured Methanospirillum sp.
TGGAGATGAAACAAGCAGGGTACCTTCCCTTTTCTATCTCACCACTGGTTCATGATGACAGTCCGGTATCCCGCCGAGAACGTGGCTCATCGCGGATGTTCTGCCCCGGCTGTCCGTTTCAGTTTGTCTTTGATCATCTGCAGGAGAAGGGAATTTCTGTCATCAGTGATACCGGTTGCAGTCTCCTCTCCATGATCCCGCCGTACACGTTTGGGATTGCCAATTACGGGATGGGATCATCAGTGGGTGTCGCAGCCCAATCAACGAGGGTCGCCCTGACCGGTGATTATGCCCTACTCCACTCGGGTATCCAGGCCCTGATTGATCTGCATGCAAAAGACCGGCCGGTTCTCTGTATCGTCCTGCAGAACCGGTGCATGGGCACGACGGGCCGTCAGCCGGTCCCGGATGTCTGTGCATATCTGGGATTTGCAGAACCGATGGTCTGTGATGCGAGCGAACATGAAAAAATTCCTGGAATGATGATCCCTCAGGATTCCCTGCGGGTGCTTATCATTCAGGGAGAATGTCCGGAAGAAAGATGCAAATGAAACCATGGCATGTTGAAATCTGTGATGTGACCCTCCGGGACGGTGAACAGACACCGGGGGTTTCGTTCACACCTGAAGAGAAGAAGGATATCGCAACCCGGCTTGATGCCATCGGAATTGAGGTTATCGAAGCAGGGTTTCCCATCGTATCCGTTCATGAGAAGGAGATGATCCGGGAGATCTCCCGGCTTGGTCTTTCTGCGAAGATCTGTGGTCTGTCACGGGCCTGCAGGGAAGATGTTGATGCGTCCCTTGATGCCGAAGTAGACATGATCGGGCTTTTTATAGCCCCTTCGGATCTGCATCTGAAGTATAAGCATAAAAAGCCCCGTGAGGTGGTGGTTGCAAATGCACTCGAGCAGCTCGATTATGCCGTGGATCATGGCCTTATCGTGCGGTTTGGTGCCGAGGATGCGTCCCGGACTGATCCTGATATCCTGGCAGACATCTACCGACAGGCAGCAGACCATAGGGCTACCTATGTCACGTATGCAGATACCACTGGGTGCCTGACCCCTCTTGAAGTCGCAACGGTCATGAAAGATCTTGTTCCCAAAACACCCATCCCGATTGCCATGCATGCCCATAATGACCTGGGATGTGCCACTGCAAATACGCTGATTGCCGCTGAACTTGGTGCCTATCAACTGCATACGACGGTGAACGGCCTTGGAGAACGGGCAGGGAATGCACGGCTTGAGGAGGTTCTGGTATCCCTTGTGCTCAAAGGCGGGATTACTCGGTATGATCTGACTGAAATCCCTCACCTTTCTGAACGTATTCAGAAGTATACCGGGATTTTCATGCCGGCGACGAAACCGGTTGTCGGTGCAAATGCATTTGCCCATGAGAGTGGGATTCACATTGCCGCCATTCTTGAAA
>CAZEWE010000289.1:0-2585 GCA_964515765.1 uncultured Methanospirillum sp.
GGATGTGTCTGTCGAGCTTCATGCCTGAGAATTAACCGGACAGATTGTAGCAAAAAAGGATCTTCGGTTCCATATCTCTGATGCAATCAACACTGGGTATGCCTCCAGAATCGGCCATGGAGTTTCTATTCGGGGAGGGAAAGGGTTGTGAAAAACCCTTGCTATTATGAGAGAGAAAGATATTCCGGTTGAAATTCTGCTGACCAGTAATGAACAGATTCTCAATATTAGTTATCCTGAACACCCTGTCTTGGTTTTCCTTGCCAATGATGTCCCCGTTTATCTTTGCAACTGACGATCCGGGTGTTGAATGTACGAATTTAACCCAGGAGTATGTAATATTCACAATGAATCATCCGGATGTGACATATAACGAGATAAAAGAGATAAACTGGAACATTATCAAGTATAACTTCTGCCTGAAGATGAGAAATCTGTACTCCTTATCCGGTTAGAAAACAACCTGAATGAGTTTGAAAAGGAGATAATTGCCGTATAATAATGAAAGCCATTCCGACGAGGGTTTTAAGAACTCCTTGACGTGATAATTACTGTCGAACCCGGTTATGATTTTGATTGTGAAGCGAAAATTCGGAAAAAAATTCTGATGAAATAGAAAAAAAAGTGTCATAGTCGTATTTAAGATTAACGAGAGAATACATTACATTGAGCCTGACATTGAGATTCCAGATTACAATTGCTTGGAGAACCATCGCACACAATTGGTAAGCACAATAATAAACATCTTTCATACGGTGATTTAGGAGGAAATGGATCATCCGGGGGGAAAAAATTTTCCGGAGGAGTTATCAGCATCTCAAGATATAATCTGGTTTGATTGAATGTCATATTGTCCAGTTGATGAAGGTTAACTGTGCTTAATGCATAAGGAGCGAGGACTTCCCCATCATAGTAATCGAGTGGTCTTACCTGGAGGATGAGCGATGTTTTGTCATCTGAAATGAATAGATTTTCAATTTTTATTATAGAGGTCGAATCTGTATCAGAACCAGTGAATATTGCTATAGCATTCATGGGAAAGGATGCATTTATTAAAGAGTCTACCGGGCTTTGAGGGTTGCTCGTATTATTTGTAACATTGAGATATGGATCAGGATTGTGAATGGTAATGGTCATCAGGTCATATGAATTATTCACAATGGTACTGTCTCCTCCCGATAAAATTGCAAGATAGTCAAACGATTCTGCAGCAGAACAGATTCCTGCCAGTAATAGAAGGGAGATCAGGAGGGTGAGGCTGAGATACTGGTAACGAGTCATATGATCTAGATATTGTTCTTCTCTACCCGGTATATTATTGTTCGTAAAAGTGGTCATCTGATAACCGAGAGGTGATGAGAGTGATTCAATTCTTTGTTTACTTCAGTTGGTTTGGAAAGAAATTCCGTTTCTATACTATATATCACACAAGAATGCAGAGAGAGAATAGGGCCATTATATTATAGAGAGCAAGCAGTTATTCAGACTGGTGAAACAGGTTATGAATGAGGAGTACATTCAATGACTCGTTGTAACCTGAATCCATTACGATTCCTTCCGGCGAATAATAGAGGGATTGTTTTATAGTATACAGCAAAACATTCTGGAATATTCCAGAATGTTTGCAGAGATCTATGTAGCGCTTTTGATGTGCACGCTTTGTATTAATCTCCGTTTCACTTCGATTATTACAAAAAGTTTTGCTTTGCACTTTAATTTATGGCTCCATTCTACTAAATGCAGAAATCCAGGGGAAAAAACGAGGAGAATAGAAGGAAGAATATTCCACACCCATTTTTGGGTATTTAACAGAATGCGTCACATTCAGCCAGACATTGATCCAGATTATATTGATAATTCACATAACACTTCCTATTGCATCGTTCGCACGCTGAATTTCGGGGATAAGAATTCTCCGGGGCATTCATCATCATCTCAAGATATAATCTGATTTCATTGAATGTTTTTTTATCCAATTCATGAATGTTTACGGTGCCCTGTGTATAGGGTGCAAGGACTTCCCCTTCATAGAAATCGAGCGGACGTACCTGAAGGGTGAGAGATTCTTTGTCATCTGAAATGGAAAGGTTTTCAATTCCGATTATGGAGGTCATTTCTGTGTCAGGAGCAGAAAATATCAGAGCGGCATTCATAGGAAGGGATGCATTCATTAAAGAATCAACCGGGCTTTGAGTGGTGCTCGTATTATTGGTAATGTTGAGATATGGGTCCGGATTATGAATCGTGATGATCATCATGTCATCTGTGTCATTCATAATCGTACTCTCTTTTCCCTGCAAAAATGCAAGATAGTCATATGATTCGGCGGCAGAAGAGAGCCCTGTCAATAATAGGAGTGATATCAGTAGGGTAATGTTGAGATGCTGGTAACGAGTCATACGTCTTCAGTTATAGTTCTTTTTTTTTCGGGTATATTATTATTCGTCGAAGTGATCTTACCAAAACCGAGAGTTAACGAGAGTGATTTTTTCATTTTTTCATTTGAAAAAATAAAATTCTATTGGTTTTTTGTTCCATCCCGGAGTTCAATCCAGAGATCTGATTCCAGGATACTTCCCGGAACA
>CAZEWE010000290.1:0-2578 GCA_964515765.1 uncultured Methanospirillum sp.
CGGATATAGTGGCCGGACTTTTTGAGATATCTGCATGAATAGAGTCAATACTCTGCTGTGACAGGCCTGAATTCTTCAAAAGACCGACAAGGTCAGTAACCGCCCCTTCCGGGTTCGCGTTGATCGCAGCAATCCGCTCACGGCTCTCTTCCTCTTCCTCATCCCGCTCAGATTCAATCTCCATGAAACAGCCGGCCATCATTGAGACCGATGCTGCTATGGCCCCGGTGGCACCGGCAAGAACAACGGCATCTGCAGAGTCAGCTCCTGCAGCAACACCAAGGACCAGCCCCAGAATGGAGACGGTCCCATCCGACATCCCAAAGACTACTTCTCCATATGAAGCGGCCAGAGATTGTTTAATACGGGATATGAACGAATATTCCGACATACTAATATACCTGTTCACTATTGCAGGTATTTCAATAAAATACCTCTTTTCCCTAAGTGAGAAGCAAGTCAAAAACTGCGCATACGTCAATTTTACAACGGACGTTAAATTGCATGAAAAATATTTTGCTCATTGAATAAATCGCAAATAACGCGATTCTTTATAGATACCCATTCCACCACATCTGTCATCCTCATTGTATTCATATAATCTCTGGAAAAACACTCAATCATGATAGTGTCGAGGGCATCTCTCATCATTATCCTTGTCCTGATGATTTTTATCCCCTCAGGATTCGGATGTACCACCTTTGTTGTTACTGATGAAGCATCAGAGGACGGTTCTACATTTGTCGGACATTCAAATGACGGGTTTGGTCCGGGTCTTATCGCTCACAAGATTCGTCCAGATATGGTTTCATTTCGCCATGTAATTGCAAAGGATCACCCGGAGGGTGCCTTGAGACCAATCGTGTATGATCCCAACAGTGGAGGAGAGTTCCTGGGTGAAGCAGCAGCATCAGCTACTGAAACGATTGTCATCGGGGAGATTCCCCAGGTAAACCATACGTATGCCTACATCACCGGAAGTTATGGCATAATAAATGAGCATCAGCTCATGACCGGTGAATGCACGGACTATGCAAAGATCCATCCGGGGGCAGAGAAGGGGAAACGTATCTTTTACAGTTCTGAACTCTCCAATATTGCACTGGAACGGTGTAAAACCGCAAAAGAGGCAGTTGTTCTTATCGGAGAACTGATCGACACCTATGGATATTACGGGACCGGTGAGACCCTCATCTTTGCGGATCCATCCGATGCCTGGGTCATTGAGATGTGTGGTGGGACTCCTGACGGGACCGGCGGATACTGGGCAACTCAAAGAATCAACCCAGGAGAGATCTTTGTTGCTGCAAATGAATTCAGGATCCGGGAACTCTCTGAAGATAATCCAGAACAGATATTCGCAAAGAACCTGAAAGAAGATGCACAGGCGATGGGGTGGTGGAAACCGGAAGATGGAGATTTGGACTGGGCACAAGTCTTTGGCATTGGGGAATATTCACATCCCTACTATTCACAGAGCAGAGTCTGGAGAATCTTTGACCGGCTGGCTCCATCATTAGGTCTTACTCCCTATGTCGAAGGGCCGTTCTCTAAAGCATATCCTTTCTCAATTAAGCCTGATTCCCCGGTAAACATCACGAATGCCTTATCCATCTATCGTGATCACTACGAGGGAACGGTGTATGATCTGACTGCTCCGCCTGCAGGTGGTCCGTTCGGAGATCCATACCGGGTATGGGGGCCGTTTGATCTTCATGATGCTCCCTATGAAGGACAATTAAAACCCGGATCCTGGCCACGACCAATCTCAACAGATCCCTGCGGATACTCCTACATCTGCCAGGGCCGGGCGGAACTCCCCGATCCCATCGGAGGAGTTTGCTGGCTTGGTTTATCATCCCCTTCAGAGACATGCTATCTTCCCTTCTATGCCGGAATATATCATTTACCAGCTCCGTATCTGCAGGGTTCGCACTGGGAGTTTGATTTAAATACCGCATTCTGGCCATATGAACTGCTTCAGAATTATGCACGGCTCATGTACAGTTACATGAGCCCGGAGATCAAGGCTGAACAGGAACGGATTGAGGGGGCTGCAATAAGAAACCAATCTGCAATCGAAGCAAAGGCACTCGCCCTCTACAAAACGAACGAACGATCTGCACGTGAATTCCTGACAGAATATACCCGTGAGACAGCATTGAATGCATTAGATGACTGGAAGGCACTTATGGGCGAGATGATCGTTACCTATAGGAACGGGAATTACAACGACGTGAAAAACAAGACCATCAGCAATATCGGATATCCTGACTGGTGGTATGAGTATGCCCGGTACCAGTACGGGCCACGGGTGTATGATGTAGAGGGATTAAATGCGATTCCTGACGTTAATTATGTCGGAGAAGAAGTGAATATCACCGGAGATCCGATCTCATACATAGAGAAATATCAGACCTGAATAAATTTGGACTTTCATATATCCTTTTTTAGAATACAGGCGTACACATATAAAGACATCCAAAAGGGAGATGTGGATCACCTCCATTATAATCAAGGTACAAACCAGGGAATTGATATCCCTCTCCTCCACACATTTTCATGCGTGATGAAACAT
>CAZEWE010000291.1:0-2557 GCA_964515765.1 uncultured Methanospirillum sp.
GACCCATATAATCAGGGTTAAATCTGGGATTTCCTATGTATTAATCTTAATTTTTACTATATCCGGGTAATTTCTTGCTCACTACACCGAGGGGGTTGGGTAGTCGCAGGGGCGCGGATTTGTTTTGATTGATGTGGTTGGAAGAGTAGTATAAATCCTAAAGGTAGTATTAGTTGTTTGGTTGGTAATCCTGGCAAAAAACAGCATTTCTCTTCCTGATTATCCTGCGCGGGCAATTACTATAAGGTATCCCGACAATCCCTTTTCATCTGCAAATTTTCTGATTCAATCATTAACTTCTATTCATTTAACCGAGGGATCTTTCGGTATCCCTTTGAGAAGTGAAACCTAGCCATCCATCCCGGCTATGGATCATTCATGTACCAGAAACATGGAAGGGTGTATGTTTCCATATCAGGTGGGTGTTATTCGAAAAGAGACGTGTAAGATGTTGATGTTCACTGGTCCAACATCCGAGGTATTGTGTATCAGACCGATTCAAATGAGGAGGCAAGGTTTTCCTTCCTCTTCGCCCCTGTCGCATTGCGACCTATACTCCAAACTATTCTGTCCATAGGGAATAATTTCTTTGATTCGGCCATTTTTTAATAATCAGAGCGAATAATCAATAGATAAACGCATTATATTAATCCCCAATATTATAATGTGCATGACTGATAGAATTGGGCTTAAAACCTAGAATGAGTTGAATATGTGGTTAAATTAGGATGATTCCCTAAGTGATGGAATAGTTTGGGCTATACATATTGGATGTTCAAAATGATAATTCCGTAAGCGGTGTTCCTGGATCCTGTATGTCTTTCTCCCTGTTTTCATGATTTCATAAGAACCTGAAGTTTGTCAGGGTGTGATCTATTCAGAATACGCCATTACGAATCATCCATAACTGAGTATCACCAAAATAACCATCATGAATTCCGTGAGGGTCTACCTGGATGTCTGTTGCTTGTGCCGTCCATTTGATGATCAGACCCAACTGAGGATTTTTATGGAGAGTCAGGCGGTCTTGGAGATATTACGGAATTGTGGGATCACCTGGACACTGGTGTTAAGCGACCTGATTGAGTATGAATTATCACAGATGCAGGATCGGATGAAATATCTGAAGGTTTATCAGAACATTCCAAGAAACCACGAGTATATTGAGGTTGATGATGATACTGTCTCCCAATATTCCACGTTTGTTTCCTGTGGATGCTCTCCGGCAGATGCGATGCATATTGCACTTGCCCAAAAGGCGAATGCGGTATTCCTTACAACGGATGACATTTTGCTTGGATTAATTAAAAGAGGTTCCAATAACACAATAGTATGTGATAATCCTGTCTCCTGGCTGACCGGAGGTGACCATGTCTGAAGATACTCTTGCACAGATCCATCAAAAAGGTCTTGAAATACTGTTTCGTGAGTTAGGGCCAGTTGATGCGGTGAAATTTTTGCAATTATATGACAAGGGCCATGGAGATTATACTAAGGAGCGATCCCAATGGCTTGAAAAGGATCCGGATGTGTTTCTTTCTAACTTTTTAGACTGGAAAGAAAAGAGAAAAGAGTCACCGAAGAAGGTCTGATTCTCTCCGAGGTATTCAGTATCAGACCCATTCAAATGAGGAGTAAGGATTTCCTCTCCTTTTTGTCCCGGTCGCATCGCGACATATCCCTTTGGATGATAGAATGATACTTCCGTTATCGGGTATTCCACGGTTCCTGGATTTCATTTCTCCCCGTTTTCATGAGCCCGCATTACACAGAAGATATTCCGAGCATTGTCTACCATGAGATATGCGAAATTGTTCGTAAACAAAATGGCATAGGTCTGCCCCTGACCTAATGTTGAGAATAAAACTCAGGTGGTTCCATCACAGAGGATAATGGATGAGATGGAATCAGCCCCGACACCGGAGACAAACAAGACTCATCTATACTCCAAGTCTAATTCTTCATCTAACCCTGCAGCTCGGAGTGTTAATTTGAATGTTAATCAGTTCGGGCAGGCATCGAGAGTCAAGATAAACAGTTTCATACCCTCACCCCGGATCCTCCCTGTTCCCGGATGTAGCAGATATCACAGATCTCGGCCCTTGTCTCATGGTCGTACCAGGCCACACCTCCCTGGTTGCAGATCCGGCACCGGCCATAGTCCCTGTCAGCCGGGATCATTGCCCGGGTGTTGATCGATCCGGGAAGAGTGGTGAAAGACCGACATACACGGGCAACCGCCTTTGAATATCATTTCTGGAAGATCTTATGGGAAAACCTGCCCCCTCTTTCTCCATGAGGAGAACTTCTCGGTATGCTGGGCATATAGTGAACGGCCGGATAGTCACTCTTCATGGCGTGAAAGGGATCATTGTCGCAAGCGAAAAAAGTCAAAGCCTTAGATGAAGGAAAAATAGTCTCAAAAAAGATGTAAGAGATCCGAACTTGGTGTTCTAATGCTGTTGACGGGATCCGAACCCGCGACCTCCAGATATCTCAGTCTTGAACTTATGAGTCTGGCGCCCTAACCAGCTAGGCCACAACAGCACAAAGTGCA
>CAZEWE010000292.1:0-2548 GCA_964515765.1 uncultured Methanospirillum sp.
CTGCACAGGGTCAGAAACTTCCCATCGGTATCCAGTCATTTGAGAAGATGAGGACCGAAGGGTTTGCATATGTTGATAAGACTCCCTTCATTGCATCCCTTGTAGAAAACGGCTCATATTATTTTCTATCCCGGCCCAGACGGTTTGGAAAAAGTCTGTTTCTTGATACTCTTGACTGTGCCTTCTCTGTACGGAGGGAACTCTTTAAAGGGTTGTTCCTTGACGATCCGGAATCAGGGTGGGACTGGACCCGGAAATACCCGGTCCTTCGAATAGACTGGTCTGCATATCCTGTCAGAACTCCTGATGAACTCAGGGCAGGGATTCAGGAGATCATTGATGCATGGGGAAAGAAGTGGGATTGTTCAGCTTCTGAAGGGTCATTGTCAGGAAATTTCTCACACATTGTCAGGTCAATTCATGAATCAGCCGGTGAAAAGGTTGTCATCCTCATTGATGAATATGACAAACCAATACTCGATACCGTCGAGGATGTACAGACTGCTATCAAGATGCGGGATATTCTCAAAGATTTTTATGGGGTTTTAAAATCCCTCGATCCACACCTCAAGTTTGTCATGTTAACCGGTGTCTCCAAATTTGTGAAGACCGGTATCTTCTCAGGCCTGAATAATCTGAATGATATCACCCTTGACAGTGCGTACTCCGGAATTTGTGGATACACTGAACGAGATATCTCCACCATCTTTCATTCCTGGCTCTCCAATTATTCGATTGAACAGGTTCGGGAGTGGTATGACGGGTATTCATGGACCGGCGACCATGTATATAACCCGTTTGATATCCTGCTTCTCTTCTCAAAAAATGTATTCAGACCGTATTGGTTTGAAACTGGAACTCCCTCATTTCTCATTAAACTATGGTCCGTACATCCCCGGGTTCCTGCTGAATATGAGGGGCTGATTGCAGGAGAGGATCTTCTTGGTTCATTTGATCCTGAACATATCAGGCTTGAAACCCTCCTCTTTCAGGCAGGATACCTGACGATAAAAACCTGGTCTTCGGATCCCGTGAGAGGGTTTACCTGTGTTCTGGGATACCCGAATCTTGAAGTCAGGACTTCCTTAAATCTCTTATTTTCCGAGAATCTTTTAGGATATTCTGTTTCAGAATACCGGGATCGACTCTATGAAATTCTTGAAGGGGGACATGGTGATCAGGTAAAAGATCTCATTGAGTCACTTTTCGCATCGATCCCCTATGACTGGTACAGAAAAAACCAGCTCTCCGAATTTGAAGGTTTTTATGCCAGTGTATTGTATTCCTGGTTTGCAAGTCTTGGGTATGAGATAATTGCTGAAGACATGACAAATAAAGGAAGAATTGATCTGACGGTAAAAACGCGATCCGGTATCTGGATCTTTGAATTCAAAGTGTCAGACATACCTCCTGAAAAAACAACAGCCCTTGAGCAGATCCATAGGAAGGAGTATGTTCAGAAATATCTTGCCGATCCCCGGAAGAAATATCTGATTGGCATCACATTTGATCCGAAGTCCCGTAATATTATTCACTTTGAATCAGACATTATCTGATCCATCATCCCGCTTTCTCATTTTACACGCCTTCTCATCCTCGATAAGCCCATCCTTCATATACAAAACCCGGCACATGTACTCTTCATGCCAGTCCTCGTGGGTGACCATGATGATGGTCTGACCGAATTTTTCATTCAGCTCACGAAAGAGATTGAGAATTGTCCGTGATGTGGTCGAGTCAAGGTTTGCACACGGTTCATCAGCAAAGAGAATCCGGGGACGGTTGATGAGAGCCCGGGCAATGGCGACCCGTTGCTGCTCACCACCGGAGAGTTCATACTGGCGGTGATGAATCCGGTGACCAAGGCCAACCTCATGCAAGATCTTTTCACTCTCCTTCAGATATTCATCCGGGGGGATACCCCGTGCCATCGCCGGAAGCACAACATTCTCCTGCACTGAGAGTTCAGGGACCAAAGCATAATCCTGAAACACATATCCAAGCCGGTTCAGCCGGAAATCGCTCTTCTCCTCTTCATTCAGAGTTCCCACCGGTATTCCGTCAATAGTAACCGATCCAGCGGTTGGTTCATCAAGCAGACCCAGGATATGAAGCAGGGTTGATTTTCCACTCCCCGAAGGCCCCATGATCCCGACAAACTCCCCGCTCTCAATCGTACAATTAACTCCCTGGAGAGCCCTGACTTCTACCAGACCCATCTGGTATATCCGGGTGACATCGGTAACTTCGATCATTACTGCCCCCTGATTGCATCAAGAATCGGCTCGTTCGCGGTCTTCCATGACGGGATGAATCCGGATATCAGCGATACCAGTGCCAGACTGATGACACTCCTGATGACCGGACCTGCCTCAACCACCGGATATACGGCACCACCTGGGAACACAAGCGGATTGATGGTAAGATAGGTCACAAGGCCTGAGCTTAATGCCAGACCCAGAAGAATTCCGCAGGTTGCGATGATCAGGACCTGGATGATGTAGGAATAGATGATGATCTTTTTGTTAATCCCGATTGCTTTGAGAAT
>CAZEWE010000293.1:0-2518 GCA_964515765.1 uncultured Methanospirillum sp.
TTTTCCAAACTCAAGCTTAAAGTCTACTAGCCTGATCCCACACTCATCAAAGAACCGGGAAAGTACCGTGTTTACCTGTAAGGCCATCTCCTTGACCTGCCGGAGCTCATCAGCAGTCAGAATGTGCAGAACCTGGATAAGATCATCATTTATCATGGGATCTCCCCGTTCATCGTCCTTGTAGTCAATCGAGACAACCGGCCAGTCAAGCACTGTTCCTTCTTTCACCGGATACTTCTTTGTCATGGAACCGGCAGCGACATTCCTGACAATGACCTCAAGCGGGATCATTTCCAGGCGACGGACGATCATGGTATCAGGTGCAGTCATCCTGATGTAATGAGTTGGAATTCCTTCGGCCTCAAGCATCTTCATGAAAAATTCCGACGCTGTAGCATTCAGTCTTCCCTTGTCAGTAAACTGGTCATGCTTGACCCCGTTAAAGGCGGTCATATCATTTCGAAAGACAACAATCAGTTCATCAGGGTTCTCACTGGTATAAACTGATTTTGCTTTCCCCTCATACAGGGGTTTTGCCGGTATCACGGATGTACCTCTCATATGTATTGTGCTCTCAAGGCTGATGATACAATCCCTGATACGTGGATGATACCACCCTCTCCGGATATACTCCGGATAAATACAGAGCCGTTCTTTGAGCGTATACCCTTTCGTAAGAGCCAGAAGTTCCTCAAAAGCAGGCCAGGGATGCTCAGGGTTTACATAGTCAATCGTCACCGGTGAGATGCCACCAAGGTCTGTCACCCCACAGGGAAGGATTTGTGCTGCATCGGCAAGGTTTGGAGGGATTTGAATGGCAATATCAGAAGGGAGGATCTCTTTCGCCATCCGGACCGCCTCCTGGATATCATGAAGGGTCGCTCCGGGAAATGCACTCATGTCTGTCCCGGGTTTAGGGCAGAAGTTCTGGATGATGATCTCCTGGATATGACCATATTTCTGATGCAGACCGGCGATTACCTCAAGTGATTCCCGTCTGTCGGCCAGGGTTTCACCAATACCGAGTAAAATACCAGTAGTGAACGGGATTTTCAGTCTGCCAGCATCCTCAATCATGGCAATTCGCCTGGCAGGTTCCTTCCCTGGGCAGTTCCGGTGAGCAGGGATATCAGCGGTTGTCTCCAGCATCAGGCCCATACTGGCATTCACATCAGAAAGATACCGCATCTCGTCGGCAGTCATGATACCGGCATTGGTGTGGGGAAGAAGACCAAGACGAAGCGCCTCTTCTGCCATTGCATGACAATATTCAAGGATTGAGGAATACCCGTACTGCTCAAGAAAGGGCATAAATCCTGCCACTTCTTCAGGATGTTCACCAAAGGTAAAGAGTGCCTCTGTGCACCCGGCCTCTGCCCCGCGCCTCAGTATTCTCATGACCTCATCAGGTGAGAGAACACACCCCTCTCCGGGCGGACGTCGGAAGATACAGTACCCGCAGGCATTTCTGCAGACAAAGGTGAGAGGCAGAAAAACATTCCGCGAATATGTAATTACCGGTGACATGGTACCAGAGTTGTGTGCATGAGATCCTTATGGTGGTTTTGAACCGGCCGGGATATGCCGATCCCTTTTTCCATTCCTGATGGTAACGTTTGTTTCAGAGATGCGGATACCTGTTGTCATTCCCTATAAACCTATACAACCAAAGACACGGCTCTCCTGTATACTTACCGATGAGGAGCGGGAAGCCTTTGCGTATATGATGCTCCGGGATGTGGTCAATGCTGTACAAACTGCAGGTTGTTCCCCACTTATCCTTGCAACCGCACCAGTCGAGCTAGACGATGTTCCTGTCAGAATCCTCAAAGAGGGCCTGAATGAAACTATAAACGGGTTTTGCGTGGGAAATGATGAACCTCTGGCAATTGTCATGGCAGATCTTGCCCTTGCAGACCGGTCATCCATCCTTGCCCTCCTTACATCAGGGGGCGATCTGGCCATTGCTCCAGGCCGGGGTGGGGGGACCAATGCAATCTATGTGAGATCAGCAGAGCTGTTCCAGGCCCAGTATTATGGCATGAGCTATGAGAAGCATGTCAGGTATGGAACCGATGCAGGTCTGATGGTGAAGATCATCGATTCATTCAGACTATACTGTGACATTGATGAGCAGGACGATCTCATCGAGGTGTTCATCCATAATACCGGGCATTCACGGGAATGGCTTATCAGTCACGGGTTTGAGATAGCCATGAAAAAGAGCAGAATTGGTGTGAAAAGACCTGGATTTGAGTAAACCATCCATCTATTTCGGATCAGGCAACATCAGTTCGGTATCCTTGTTGTAAATCATCGAAATATTCATTCCCATGCACTCGATGATCATCGCTTCGACCAGGATAAATGCCTCGGCTTCTCCCCGAAGACACCCGGTGAGTACCTGGTTTCCTCTTCCTGCAGAAATGTGGAGGTGAATTGCAGGACCATCATCTCCGGTTCTGATAAAGCCGGTCCCTATCAGTTCGTGGGCCAGAACAACTGACTCGGTGTGATA
>CAZEWE010000294.1:0-2506 GCA_964515765.1 uncultured Methanospirillum sp.
AGACGGAGAGGATCATAATCAATCTGAAGTATCCGGATATGCTCAGGAACCCGGGTCATCTTTGAAAACCCGACACCCAGTGTTATGAGCAGATCTGCCTGCTCAACCATGGTCCGTGCCCCGGATGAGCCGACAGTTCCTAGAACTCCTGCATACATCGGATGATCATCCGGAAATATCCCTTTTGCACGGAAGGTCGAGAGAACCGGAGCGTCAATTCTCTCCGCGAATGAGGCTACGAGATCAGAATAATGACATGCACCCCATCCGGCGAGAATAACCGGATTTGTGGAGGAAGCGATGAGTTCAATGGCTTTTCGTATGGTCTGGGCATCAGGTCTGACGATGAGTGATGGGATGACCCCCCTGATCTCGGTATGTTCAGGAGCAATCTCCTGTTTCTGGATATCATTCGGGACTGAAATCTGTGCAACCCCGCTTCTGACAATGGCATGCTGGACGGCCATGGTCAAAATCTTCACGGTCATCTTTTTGTCATATATGGTATTGTTAAAAACCGTAACAGGTCTGAAAAATGCATCCTGATCAATCTCCTGAAAACCACCCGGACCGGCATACTGCATCTCAACCTGTCCGTTGATCGAGAGTACGGATGCTCGATCTTCCTTGGCATCATACAGGCCGGTGGCAAGATTGGTCGCTCCCGGTCCTGCAATGGTCACACATGCTGCTACCTTTCCGGTGAGTTTATTGTAGGCTGAAGCAGCCATTGCTGCATTCTCTTCATGTCGGAAGAGCGTGAAGTTCGCTCGTTCATGTTTCCGGATTGCATCAATGATCCCAAGACTGCTCGTTCCAGGAACTCCGAAATACTCTGTGATACCAAAGTGAACGAGGTTTTCAATTATTGCTTCAGAAACTGTGGGGAATGAGGTGCCTTCTGGTGATGCTTCACTCACCTGTTCAAAAACGGTTTTGTCTGCATGACATATCGGGCATTGCCAGGTATCAGGGATTGCTGCAAAAGAAGTTCCTGGGGGAATGTTTGAAGAAGTATCTCCGGTTTTTTCATCATAGAGATACCCACAGATTTTACATTTCCATACAGCCATGATATGAAAATTACCGGTGATATGATAATATTGTTTGGTTCAGAAATGCCAGTCGGGACTCTTTTCATCTTACCCTGTTCATAATAAAAGACTCCCCACACCCAGTTCCACGATAACTATCAGAATAAGAATCTTCAGGAATTGGTTAGATTCAAAATTTTTCATGAGTTCCCTGATAGAATGAGAGGATTACTGGAAAAATATGATCTTCTGGATTATTTTCCATCAGACCTGATATTTAGAATCATCATTCATCTGAAACATCGGTGCAATTGAAGGAAGATTAAAATATTCACGCCAGATTGTGATTCGCCCATTATGCACCTCAAACACACCGGTTACTGGTAACTCTATCCAGCCATTTGAGAGAAGGTGCCTGTCTAGTCGCTCAATAAACACTACCTGACCTTGCGTTGCTTCGCGGATTACGATAAACTCATTTTCGATCGTTTGAGCGAAAAATGGTTCGAGTATTGCACGAATACCTGCAGGACCAATAACCCTGGACTCAGGCAAAGGAAGATTTTCGTATTCACAGTCATCAGATACATACAAAAGTGCTGCATCGAAATCAAGTTTTGACATTGCATTAAAAAATGCTCGTACTACCTCCGTGGGAGATTGAGGGTTCATAGACGTGTTTGTCATAATCAGTATTTTCCAGGTATAATGACTTAAACAATTCACACCAAATAAACTCAGGGAAGTTTAATGTCTGACATCGAGTTGCTCCAAAAGATCGGTCTTTCAAAATATCAGGCACTTGTGTATGCCTGCCTTCTTCGGAAAGGACCACTTGATGCACGGGCATTGTCTTTGGAATCCCACGTCCCGATGGGAAAAATCTATGATACGCTGTCATCGCTTCTCGAAGATGAGATAATTACAGAGCATTCAGGCAGACCAAAAAAATATGAATCAATCGTTCCTGAAATAGCTTTTCAAAGAATTTATATGAGATTTTTTATTGAATCAGAAAACCAGCGAAATGAAGTGAAAAAGACCATAACACAACTGGAACAGAGTTTAGAGAGAAGACATAATCCATCCCCCAATCTTCAGGACCTTCAGATCATGTATACGAATGAAGATATTCTGAATTATTTTGTGGAGGTGCATAATGAAGCAACGAGGGAAGTGATTTATGTCACACAAATTCGATATGGTTCCTTTCATTCGGAGATTGATGAAAGGACAGTCTATTCACTCATGAATAACCTGGTACGTTTACTAAAAAAGGGGATCCCGGTGAAGATACTATATCCGGATTCCCCATATCTCAATTTCTTTTCACAAATAGCCGCATATATTCAGGAAGAACCGATTCAACAGATGTATAATGATTTGGTTGAAATCCGTATTTTAAACACAGAGCATAATTTCATACTCGTAGATGGAACCACGTGCATATTTGAATTAGAGGATCAACGCGA
>CAZEWE010000295.1:0-2494 GCA_964515765.1 uncultured Methanospirillum sp.
CTGATAACGCGGTCATTCATGGGAGTTCTTTCAAAAAAGGTCGTGATTCCCCGGATAAATTCTTCATCAAAAACCGTTTAGGATAAAGGCATATCAACAGAAATTCTCATGGATGATTATATCGTCTTGGTTACCTACCAAAAGACGGTGAGCGAAACATTCCGGGGAATGCCCACGAAAAGCCATGTGTTGTATCAGAAAAATTCCGGGTATATCTGGGAGAGAATTGGGGGATTGGCGATACTTCAATAGGATGTAGAGGGACTCCTCAGAGACAGAGTTTATGCATCCAAGAACTCCCCGCAAACCTGATGACATTCATTGTAGGGAGGATTCACTTTACACCCCGGCTTTGAAATAAGATTAAAAAGATCAGAGGATAATGGCATAGGAATACGATATGAGAATATGACACCCATAAAACGATCACAGAGAATGAAAATTGGAGATCTCCTGCAAAAGGCCTTACATCTCCACCTTCAGAACAGAAATCAGGAAGCATTGAAACTTCTCAATCAGGCACATAAACTTGCTCCAAACGATCCATGTATTCTCTCTCTTCAGGGATGTATTCAGCTCAGATGCAACCTTTTTTCTGAAGCAGCTGAATCCTGCAAAAAAGCACTCCGGTATAACCCTTCAGACTATGAAACTTATTTGTATCTGGGATTATCACAGGTATCATTAAAAGAGTATCAAAACGCTATCGTGAGCCTTTCCACATACCTAAAGCATTCGTCGGAATCACCACATGCCTGGAACGGACTTGGAGTTGCTTTTATGAATACCGGTCAGTATGGGGATGCGGTTTTAGCATTTGAAAAAGCTTCAGGTTTAAAGGGGAATAGCGGCCAGAATATTCCTTCATACCTTGAAGCATTGAGTCATATGATCGACCCATCTGATCTCATAACTCGTATTGACATGGTTCTTGAAAAAGATCCTGACAATATAAAAATTCTTGAGCAGAGGCTTATCTGCCTTCATAATCTGGGGAGATGGGATGAAGTCGAGGCCTGTATGAATAGGATTATCCTTCTTATCAAAACCTCTGAAATGAGGGGTATTGAAACAGTTGAGATGCTTACGAGGCATGGAAAATATGAGGAAGCCAAAAAAGTTCTATCATCCCTCACAAAAGAGGAGCAGAATCAGGAGGGAGGAAAATATTACCGGGGATTTTTTGCACTAGAGAGCGGAGAGACCAAAAAAGCAATAGAGATCCTCTCCTCTGGCGCAAAGGAGTATCCTCACAACCCATATTTCTACTGTTTTCTCGGAAAGGCATATGTTCTGGAGGGAGATTACCAGAAAGCATTAGATTCGCTGAAAAAAGCGGAGAAGAAAACAACTCTTCCCTGGACGTATCGTGTGCTTTTATGTCAGGTTTTGATGAGTCTTGCAATGTATGATGATGCGAAAGTTATCTTCGAATCAGAAGATGCATTCTCGGAAAAATCCTCTTTCATCTATGATATCGCCGATACTCTCTTCAATAACCGGCTCTATGATCAGGCACTGATTGCCGCTCAGTGGTATACTGATAGCCATCCGAATGAGATGAAGGGGTGGAAACTTCTCGGGAAAACGTATGAGAACCTTTCTCTTTTTCAGGAGGCAGAAGAGGCACTCCGGAAAGGAATAGATATCGCTCCTGATGAAGAGCTCCTTCTCTCATTGGCATCCGTTCTTGACGAACAGGATGATTATGAGGGTTCCCTGGAGATAATTGAAGGCGTTCTCGAAAAGAATCCATCGAATAATTATGCTCTCATTCAAAAAGGGTATGTGCTTGGTCTCATGGAAGAGTATGATGAAGCATATGACATTTTTGAGTCTTTATCTAAAGATTTGCCTGGTAATGACACCGTCTGGTGGGACCTGGGATGGATCGAAAGCTCGAGAGGCAATCAGAAAGAGGCTATTGAAGCATACTTGAAGGCGATTGAATTAAATCCAGAAGAACCTGCAATCTGGGATAATCTTGGGGATTGCTACGAGATGACGGGTGAATCAGAAAAGGCAATTGAGGCATATTTCCGTTCAATAGAACTTGGATTAGAAGATCCTGATGTGTATATGAGACTTGCTGATCTGTTGATCTCAAAAGGAGACTATGAAAAATCTCTCGAACTATTTGATCTGATAATCACCATGACGCCTGATGATGCAGAGGTCTGGAAGGTTCGGGCCGATATTCTCTACGAACTATCACGGTTTTCCGAAGCACTGGAGTCAGTAAATAAGGGATTGACACTGAATAAGAATGACCGGGATATGATACGCCTGAAGGGTAAGATCCAAAATAAAATGAAAGGATAAGCGGATGAAATTACCCAAAATTTTTTCCATAAAGCAATAAAATCTTTTTCAACTAGTGAAAACCCTTTTTCCCTTGAGCATTCATATTCACAAACTGCCGGTATGCAAGAAAAATCACCCGGTTTGGAATAGAAAGAGAATACGTTAAAAGATTTGGATCATATTCTGCAAA
>CAZEWE010000296.1:0-2457 GCA_964515765.1 uncultured Methanospirillum sp.
GGAGAATATATGATAACCTCAAAAAGGCAATGGCCTATATCTTCTCTATCCACATCCCAATCGCCGGGATGTCCCTCATCCCCGTCCTCTTTGATATGCCGCTTATTCTCATGCCCATGCATATCGTCTTCCTTGAACTCATCATCGATCCGACCTGTTCGATTGTCTTTGAGGCTGAAAAGGAAGAGCAGGATATCATGAACCGGCCCCCCCGGTCTGCGGATGAGCGGCTCTTTACACCGAAAACACTCTTTCTCTGCCTGATGCAGGGATTTGTTGTCCTGGGAGTTGTGCTGCTTGTGTATCTTCATTCCCTGATGAGCGGGCTTGGTGAGACAGAGGTTCGTACAATGACCTTTATCACCATCGTGCTTGCAAATCTGCTCCTCATCCTGACCAACCGGTCCTGGTCAGAGACGATAATCTCCACGATTCGGACACCAAATAAGGCGATGGGATGGGTATTTGCCGGAACGATATGCAGCCTTGTCCTGATCCTTACAGTACCGGCACTCCGGGATCTCTTCAGGTTTTCCCTGATATCAGCCGAAGGAATTGTCACCTGTGTGTTAGCAGCCGGAGTAAGTGTGCTCTGGTTTGAGGCCTGGAAACTCTGGAACGTGCGAAAAGATCAGACACCTCATATTTTATCGGGGATATAAAAAAAAGAAAACTCAGGAACGGTGGCCGTTCCCATGGCCGTGGGATCCTGACCGTCCACCATTACCGGATCTGGTGTCTGCCTGATGATGCATACCGGTCCCATCAAGAGGTCTGACTCCGTTGTTCGGACAATTCTCCTGGATACAGGTTCCATTCCCTGACCCTTGTCCATACCCGGCCTGAGCCTGACCATTCTGATAGGAGAGGCCATGGTGATACCCGGTTCCGTCCTGTGGTCCGGTCTTTCCTGCACCAGATACCGGGAGGGTTACCAGGAGAATGACCAGAACCGCAAGAAGTCCGATACCAACAAGGCCCATCGTTCTTTGGTTCATTGTTCTCACCTTTTGTTCAGATTTTTCTTGTACTGCATTCCGGTTCCATCACGGGGCGGAGTCTGGTTATTCGGGCAGTCTGCCTGTGGGCAATCCGGATTTGGACAGACCCCGGTCCCTGCTGAACCATCGCCATTCTGCAGCATCATACCATTTCCATTTCCACCCTGACCGGCTGCTGATACCGGTAACGTGGCTCCCAGAGCGATAAGGCTCAGGATGAGGATTACAATTATTGCTTTCATGATTCCTCGTGACCGCATGAGCGGTGCATACATCCTCATGTGCTTTGTCCGGATATATAGGGATAAAATGGGAGTGGTTACCCCCCTGAACCTCATGGTTGTATAGGGTAGACCTTGATAACCATGGCCTGCATATGAATGAGTGGGATGAATAAATGAATCCGGAAAGACCTGATGACCGGACAATCCTTACCAGCTCAGATCCTGAGTTTATCTCTGAATTATCCGAATACCTTGATGTTCTCGCCAGCCCCATCCGTCTTCAGATCCTCTCTTTTATCGGAACAAAGCCCCGGACGGTCAGGCAGATCTCACATGAAATAGAGACCAGTTATGAGAATACCAAAAAACACCTGACAAAACTGCTCTCACTTGGAATCATCCGAAAAGAGATCGGGGTGTCTGATGAACAGGCAAACCAGGGCCAGCCGGTTTTCTATTACATGCTCGTCCCGGACGGTCTGAACCATGCTGCACACAATCTCACTCTGTTCAGTTCAGTTGCCGGAAAGAGTAACCCGGAGCTGTCAAAGCAGGCACTAGAAGCACATAGCGGACTGCATACTATTCTCCCCTCAGGACCGGGCCTTGTTATCATGAATGGTTCAGAGCAGGGAAGAACGATTGATCTGACCGAACCCATATACCGGGTTGGAAGAATTGAAGAGGGATGGGACGGAATATCTCCTGAACCGGCAATTCTTCTGAATGATGAGTACCGCTCGGTCAGCCGGGTATCACGACCCCATGCATGGCTGAAAAAGCAGGCAGGGTTCTGGACCATAGCAGATGGGAACAGTAAAGGGGGGACCTATGTGAATGGAAAACCAGTCTCCCATGATCCAATAGTTTTGCAGGAAGGCGACAGAATCGAACTCTCACCCGGAACCCTTGGAGCGACCCTTGCCTTCCATTCAGGGAAAACCGCGAACCATCATCCATGAAAACTACCATCCTCCCCGGCCCGGATCTCTCCCCCAGGAAGAATCACAGGTATTTTTGGGGATTTCAGATAATCCATCTTCTTCTCATACTTCAGTACCTTCTGGTGGAATTTCTGTTCCTTACGGTCCCGATAAGGCACGGACATGGAGGAGGAGTCGGACAGGGGATGGGAAGTACTGTTAGCCTATCTCTTCCTTCATTCTCCATCCTGTTCCTGGTTTTGATCCTGTGTCATATCATCTCTCTCTTAGGGGCCCGTCTTCCCATTC
>CAZEWE010000297.1:0-2429 GCA_964515765.1 uncultured Methanospirillum sp.
GGGCAGTTTCTCATATCTCCTCCCACCAAAGGCTGCTCCTGCTACTGATATAACCGATGTGCCGATAGCAGCCAGAGGAATTATTGCGAATATGACAACCCGCCATCCTGCAGCATACACGGCGACTGCATCTGTTCCGGCAACGCTGACAAGGAGGCCATTGATGATGATTGCCAGGAGTGACATCAGGAAAAATTCAAGGCTTGCCGGAATTCCGACGCCAAGAATATCCTGCATGGTCTGTTTCTGGTATGTAAATGAACTCCTGGAGACTGATATGTATGTGTCCTTCTTTCCAAAGAACCAGTACACAAGGATAACAGCCACAAATACCTGTGATATGACCATTCCCCATGCTGCTCCTGCAATACCCATACCGGCGGTGTAGATGAGCAGGGGATCGAGGACCATGTTCATGAGGGCCGATAGTGCCATGAGATACATCGCCCGTTTTGTATCTCCTTCGGCACGCAGGATTGCAGATCCGACACTGGTGAGCAGAAGCAGGATGGTACTCCCAAAGACGACCCTTCCGTACTCGCCACAGAGTTCGGCTGTTTTTCCTGCTCCAAAGAGCAGTGCAATCTCCGTGGTCCAGAGAACCAGCGGTATGGTGACAAGGGCCGAGATGATGACCGTCAGGATGATAGCATGAACGGCAGCGTTGTTTGCTCCCTGAAGATCTCCTGCTCCGATTTTCCTCGCGATTGCAGAGGTTGTTCCTGCCCCAAGACCATTCCCAAGGCCGATAAGCACCAGAAAGAGCGGGGAGATAAATCCGACCGCCGCCAGTGCATCAGATCCAAGTCCTGCAACCCATATGGCATTGACGATGTTATAGGTTGAATAGAGCAGCATGGCGATGATGAGCGGCCCGGATAATGTTCGTATCGCCTTCTCCGGCTCACCCAGAAGAAGGGAAACACCGGCGGTCTCCTCCTTTTCCATCGCTTTATTGTTCATCTCATTCAAATCTGCATTCGGCTTCAATTCTCTCCCTCGAGTGCCCTGATTGTCTGTATACTTGACGATGCAACCTGCCTGAGCAGCACATGCAGGTGTTCTTTCTCCTCTTTTGTGAGCTGACTACTGACTGCCTGTTCCCATTCCTGGTCAATGGCCATGATCTCCGGAGCCATCTGATACCCTTTCCTGGTAAGTGAGAGGCGGAATGCACGACGGTTATCCGGATCTACACGCCTTGAGATGTACTCCGCATCCTCCATTTTTTTAACCGTCCGGGCAATGGTACCTTTGTCCAGGTGAAAGTACCGGGCCATAGTGTCCTGGGTAATATCTGGATGCCTGAGCAGGCACATGAAAACCGGATACTGTCCTGCGGATAATTTAAACGGTTTCAATCGTTCATTGAGAAAAATTACCCGTGCCCTGTTGATGATGGATAAGAGTGGTCCGGGTGGAAGTGATGATGGAAGGGGTGAATCAGACACTCGTACAGATGCTTGCTGATACCATATAATGTTGCTTATGCAACAGTTGTGTATGCAATAAAAAAGTGGAGAGTTATTTTTTCCGGTAAATGTTCAGTCCGATCTTGATATCTTCATGGTCAGGAATTGATATGTTCCCTTCAGTTGAAGCGATCGTGATAGATTTCCCGGATTTCGATTCTCCATAATCCTTACTAATATCAACGGTGATGGTAAGGGTATTTCCTTCGACCTTCATGTCAACATTCTTCATAAGATATGATTGGTATGAGAATATTTGGACTTTTTCTTTCGCAAATATTCCATAGTGTTTCTGGTTATTCAGTATACGTCAGTTTGAATGTCTCACTGTCAAAAATTTTTGTTCCAGGTCCTGCATCAGCAGCTTCTGAAACCGGGGCGAAAATCTGGAACCTGAGGGTGTGCTCTCCTTTTTTCCGGTATTGGAGTGGAATGTCAAAGAAATTTGTTTCTTTTCCATCATTGCTCAGCCATTCATGCACCAGTGATATCTCCTGTTCATCCACGAAAATTTTTGTAATAACCTTCTGGCGTTGTTTTGAATCATGTCTGATCTGGTAAAAGAACCGGGAGTCACTGACCGGGGTGGTCAGTGATTTTTGAGGATCGACGTCTCCAGCCTTTGTTGTCCAGAATCCATGTATTGCTATCTCCATACAAGGTCACCATGTATTTGTTTGTGTATAAGCTGATAATACCATGGTGTATTCAGGCAGGGTATATGGGTGTTGTTTTGAAAAATTCACTCCCTCTGGATGATTTTATATGGGGAATGCGATTTCCTGTCATCAAATACTTGAGCCTATTGTATGGACTCTTAAACGTCTGACATTACGAGAATTATAAATAGGGTCTTGGATAATAGATGTCTGCCTGAAAACTCATAGGAATCATCCGATGAAGCACTATTCATGGTTTGATTTTCGATCAATCAAACAAAAAATTCTGTTTTTTGGT
>CAZEWE010000298.1:0-2399 GCA_964515765.1 uncultured Methanospirillum sp.
TCAGTGGTAACCTTATAGATCATAGTCTCGATCCCGCATATTTCTGATGAGAATAGTAGGATCTTCATACTCATCAATATGGGATGCAATTCGAATCCTTGCTTCCTCAAGCGTTACTGGACTAGTAATTTTCGAAAGAGTCAGAGAAAGTAGTAAATCCGCAGAATTGCAATAAATTGATTTTATAGTAGATTCCTCTGATATAGACGTCATGATGTTGATCTATGAATGGATGTACAATTATTAAAATCCTTATGTGTATAGCAAATGGTACTTCCTATTATTGGTAGTAAAAAATTTTCTATTCGGATTGAACTAAATTTACTTTCAGGCACCAAGAATCAATGATATGCGGATTTTTATGGGCACCGATGAGAAATATATAGTTCATCCTACACTAAACAATTAAATACGAAATCTTGAACATCAGTTCTCGATTACCGTATAGAAAGATTCCTGATCCCAGATAATTCAATGGATCATTTCTTAATTTCATACGTATTAGCAGACATTGATTCAGGTGAATGGTAATATACTCTGGAAGACGTATACTACTACTTTTAGTAATTTATCACACTCATTCAACCATTATAACGGAATTTCGAACATGGAAATATCTGAAGAAGTAATAGACGGGGTCAGAGAACTTATCACGATAGGAGTCGGTCATTCAGCCGGGATGATAAACGAACTGACCAACGCTCATGTTACCCTGACCGTCCCAGAAGTCCGGATATTTGAGATAAACAATCAGACCACCCCATCTGCCCTGGATGTCACTGACCCTGATGAATCATCCCAGGTAATCCTCTCATTCTCCGGGGAGTATACCGGTTCATTAAGCCTTATCATCCCCTATAAAAGTGCAATTCACCTTGTTGTTCTCCTGACCGGGGAGGAGGGCTCTCCTGATGAGATGGATGCCCTCAGGGTTGAAACCCTCATTGAAGTCGGGAATGTTATCATCAGTTCGGTTATGAGCTCATTCTCCATCCTCCTCTCGTCACATCTCACCTTTCTCTATCCGGTGTACCGGACGGGAAGATGGGTAGAGAACTCTCTTATCATCAATTCTCATCCCAAGCTCGGAATCCTTGCCAGAACGAAATTTCATATTCAGGATCGGGAGATTGAGGGATTTTTATTCTTCTCCATAACATCAGAATCATTTGACCATATGCAGCGGACTATTCTGTATATCATGGAGAAGGGGCTATGACCTCTGATTATGCATCCATCATCTCCCAAAGCCTCAATGCCCTGCCGGTGGGAATCTGCATCATCAGGGAGGATCACACCATCTCGTTCTGGAACCGGACCATTGAGACATGGACTGGTATCACCCCGGCGGAGGCAGAAGGTCAGATCCTTGAGGATATTGTCCCGGAATTTGGAGTGCATCATGAAAAATCACGGCTGAAAGTCGTATTCAAAGGAGGTGGACCGGTCATCCTCTCATCACGGTTCCACCCAAGAATATTTCCACTCAGGGAAAACGTCCAGAATGAAGGAAAATATCAGCGAATAACGATATCCCCCTTTATTCTTCCGGATGAAGGAGCACAGGCAATCATCACCATTGAGGATGTGACGGCAATTACCGAACAGGTCTTCAGGTACCGGATGATGAAAAACCAGATCGCCTTTGAACTGGAAGAGAAGAAAATGACTGAACGGGCTCTTGAGATGGCCCTTTCAAAACTGAATAACCTCTCATCCATAACCAGGCATGACCTGATAAATAATCTGACGATATTTGAAGGATACCTCAGTATAGCCCTGAACCTGGAACCGGGAGGAAAAATCCAGACATACCTTGAAAAGATGAAAGACACTGCCCTTGCCATGAGACGGCATATCACCTTTGCCCGTGATTACCAGGAGATGGGAAATGCAGTCCCTACCTGGTACCATGTCGAGTCTTTGGTGAAGAACTCTGGTATCGGACCGATATTCCGGGATATTACCATAGAGACCAATACCGGAAACCTGGAGATATTAGCCGATCCCCTCATCGTGAAAGCAATATATAATCTGCTTGAAAATGCAGTCCGTCATGGAAAACACACCACCCATATCATGGTGACGAGTATCAGGGGTCCGGACAGTGTCACCATCGTTCTTGAGGATAATGGCGTTGGTGTCCCTTCAGAAATCAAGGGGCGGATATTTAACAAAGGATTTGGGTCGAATACCGGACTTGGGCTCTTTCTGACAAGGGAGATTCTGGGGATAACCGGGATGCAGATAATCGAGACCGGAACACCGGGGAAAGGGGCCAGGTTTGAGATCCGGGTTCCTGCCGGTCATTTCAGATATCCGGAAGAGGAATGAGATCTATAAATTCCACAATCTATTTCTCAAATCCCGTCATTATGATCATCAATGAGCAGTATCTT
>CAZEWE010000299.1:0-2397 GCA_964515765.1 uncultured Methanospirillum sp.
AATGTGATAGTATTTCCAGACCACGACCTGTACTTCATGACATGATCCTCCGTGGAAAAGAGCGTTTATTCAGACTTTTCATTCAATGATCTGCACAAAAATTCAATGAAAGCCCGGCAATTATACCGGAAGGGCAGAATATTAAGTTTCAGGGTTCGATCCCGGTGATATTCTCCATGCCCAGAGATCGGTACTCTACGTAACTCCTTTATCAGTATTAGAGTTCTCACCTGCATAAACATGAGGGAAAAGTCATCACAAACCTGTTCATAACTGCCCCTTTCCAATATATGAAAACAAAATACCTGCTCAAGGATCCATAATCGTTCCCCTTTATCGGCTGTGATCCATGCAGCCGTGCCCAGTAAAAAAGCATCCTCTTCTGAATGGCCCGGTATCGTTCTGCCTGCATCTGTATAAAGAACTGATCTCCATTCCCTGTGGTTAATTTTATATCCAGAATACCCTCCTTCTCTCACGGATAATTCCTTTAGAAGAATGGATTTTTCAAGGTGATATCAGAAAATTAGAATGTCAGGATAATGAAGAAAAATTAGAGATTCAATGAATTTTTGATTCTTTCTAGTACGGCCATATCCAGACCGGTAGCTTTGATGATAAAATCATCATCCATACCAAGTGAGAGCAGATTTTTGACAAATTCTTTCCTTTCTAGCTCTCTCCCTTCCTCTTTTCCTTCCTCTCTTCCTTCCTTTCTTGCTTCATTCTCCCGAATCGCCTGATCGATTATCCACATCTCTCGTGCTTCATAATACTCTCTCAGTTCAGGCTCCTGGCTCTTTACTATCAACCTGTTATATGCCTCATTCACCGCTTCACTTGCCTCTGCTGCCATGATCATCTCCTCTTCAGTTTTTGCTCCCAGAAATATTCTCCATGCCCAGAGATCGTTACTATACGTAACTCCGTTATCATTATTAGAGTTTCCCACCTGCATAAACATGAGGGAAAAGTCATCACAAACCTGTTCAAAACTCCCCCTTTCCAATGCATGGAAACAAAGTACCGGTTCAACGCCCTGAAACCATGGATGACCAAGGATACAAATCCCCGTCGTCCGGTTTAGGGATGCATAATCTTTCCCCTTTATCGGCTGTGATCCATGCAGTCGTGCCCAGTAAAAGAGCATCCTCCTCTGAATGGCCCGGTATCGTTCTGCCTGCATCTCTATAAAGAACTGATCTCCATTCCCTGTGGTTAATTTTATATCCAGAATACCCTCCTTCTCTAATGGATAATTCCGTAAGAGGAATGGATTCTTCAGCGTGATATCCGGGCATGATACGCCGGTAATTGAACCAAGCAGAGAAGAGAGCAGATGTTTTGAATCCTCCGACCCGAATAGAACCTTGAACGCAAAGTCGTTTTGAGGGGACATAAGGAACCGGTCATCACGGGTGATAATCTCTGCCATGAGTCCTGATTTGTGTGATAGAATTGTGGATATATCTTGCGAATTGGTCCGGTGATGGACGAGAGAGTAACCTGTCAAGGTGACATGGAAGAACTATGGGATAATAGATTCTGTAAACCTCATCCGCCATGAAAATTTTGAAGTAACCTAGATCTTATATAACCCTTGAAAATAATATCAGAGATAGGTCAAATACTGAAATAACAAGTAACGAGACATAAACATCATCTTATCTCATAGATATTCAGATAATCAAATGTTCGATCCCTTTAACAAAGAAGCTGCTCAAAAGTGGATTAAATAATCATTGCATGACAATGATATGGTAATCAAAAACTGTTCTATTGGTGGATTTGACGTAGCTGAGTTTCTTGCTTATCAATCGGTAGAAACATTATTCAAGGGTCTGCTGCTTTTTGATGATAAAAAAATTCCCAGAACAAATCATATTGATCAGCTTGCCCGTGAATAAAATCTTCCAGAAGATCTTATGCCGGATGTGTACCAATTAGCACCGGATTATCAAATCTCCAGATATCCTGACTCGTATGACCAGATAGCAAAATTACCTTACGAATTGGTTTAGCAAAGAATTCATGAGTAATCCGTTCTATTACGAGCCTCCTCATTCGCTCTTCTCTGTACAGAATACCACTCCCTCTCATCATATCCGGCGTGTTTACCTTCATCCGGGTTAAATTTTTGAAAAATAAAGGCCAATCAATGAAAAAAGAATTACCCGAATTGACCGGCACAACAGCGAAATACTTTCAGTTCACATATCCACATGAGTCAGTCTGATGGTGACCCCCTCAGAACAAGAAAGGAGTGATAAAAATTACTGATCTGTTCATGTCTGCGATGGAACATTTTCATCAGGGTGATTACCAACGGGCCACCATAAAATTCCGACAACTCATCGATTATGACAAAACAGACGCAAGAGCCTGGAATGGTCTGGG
>CAZEWE010000300.1:0-2382 GCA_964515765.1 uncultured Methanospirillum sp.
GGCTTGGTGGAAATGCAGATGAAGCTCTGAAAGCATCAGGTATCACAGTCATCATGCAAAACCCGGATGTGACGGTCCAGGCAGCGTATAATGCATGGAAAGCGAACCCAGAGAACGCTTCGTAAGCAGGGATAATCTGCCGGGCATATCATGCAGATTGTTATAGCCAGTGGAAAAGGTGGAACCGGAAAAACAACGGTTTCATCTAATCTTGGATATGTTATGTCCCAGTCAGGGCCCATTACTCTTGCTGACTGTGATGTTGAAGAACCCAATCTTGGTATTTTCTTTCCATGTGTTCCGGAGACTCATCCTGTTCATGTCATCATTCCGAAGGTACATGAGAGTCAATGCATGCATTGTGGTGCATGTGGTGAATTCTGCAGGTTTGGGGCATTGACGGTACTGAAAGACCGGGTGTTATTCTTCCCCCAGCTCTGTCATTCCTGTGGGGGATGTTTCCGGGTCTGTCCGCATGAGGCACTGGAGGAAAATCCTGCATATGTTGGTGAAGTACAAACCTGCCATCTTTCTGATTCACTCACCCTTGTCAGTGGCAAGCTGAAAGAGGGTGATGTGCGGACAACGGCTGTCATCCGCAGGGTCCGTGAGATGACCGGAAACGATTCACTGGTATTGCTGGATTCCCCTCCGGGTACTGCCTGTCCGTTCATTGAAACGGTGGACGACGTTTCTCTCTGTGTCCTTGTGACCGAACCAACACCGTTTGGACTTCATGACCTTTCTGTTGCGGTCAATGTGCTTGAAGTTCTGAATATCCCGGCTGCTGTTGTGATCAACCGGAGTGAAGGGAATGATGAACTTATTGAAGAGTATTGTTCAAATCGTGGTCTTCCTGTCCTGATGAAAATTCCCCTGGATTTTCCGCTGCTGACAGCCCAGAATAATGGCGACCTTATTTCCCGCATGGATCCTGCCTGGTTTGAGCGGTTCAAAGAACTTGGTGAGAAAATTCTTGCATATGCCGGAGGAGCTTTATGATTCAGATCGCCGTTGTCAGTGGAAAAGGAGGGACCGGAAAGACAATACTGACTGCCTCTCTTGCATCCCTTCTCTCTCAGGATAAAGTTCTCATTGATGCCGATGTTGATGCTGCAAACCTCTCCCTGCTGCTCAGTCCAACAGATCTCAAAACCCAGGAGTTCAGGGGGATGGATGGTGCGGTTATCGATTCTAGATCATGTACCGGTTGTGGCATCTGTGCAGAGGCATGTGTGTATGATGCCATCCGAAAGGCTGGTGATATCTATGAGATTGTTCCGTACCGGTGTGAAGGGTGCGGAACCTGTACCATCGTCTGTCCGGAAGATGCTGTCAGCATGGCATCCCGCATCACCGGGATGATTCATTATGCGGATACGTCTGCAGGACCACTTCTGTATGGTTCACTTACTCCTGGTTCGGGAAATTCTGGGCTCCTTGTTCACCGGCTGAGACAGGAAGCAGGATTATTACATCCGGATGTGCCGCTGGTTCTGATCGACGGGCCACCAGGTATCGGCTGCCCCCTTATCTCTACGATAACCGGTATTCAGATTGCGATACTTGTCACCGAACCCAGTAAATCAGCCCAGTCAGATCTCTTAAGGCTCATTACCCTCTGCAGGTCATTCCGGGTCCGGATGTTTCTCGTCATCAACCGGGCTGATGTAAATCAGAACATCACCGAAGATATCCTTCGGGTCGCTGCTGAAAACGAAATTATGGTCCTTGGCACGATTCCTTTTGATCGCACCGTTCTGACTGCAACCAGGCAGGGTGTTCCGGTTACCCGTATGTCAGGGGCTGCATCGGAAGCGATACATCAGATCACACAGAACCTGTCTAAAGAACTTGACCAATTATGATGCCGGCAAATGGTGAAGAGGGACCACAACGGAGACGGGGAAGGCCACGAATCAGGAGAAGACTATCTGAGAGCGGGATGCTCCGGTGTTATGGGCCCCGGTGTGAGATACCGACTGAAGTGGAAACTGTTGTCCTGCTTCCTGAAGAGATTGAGGTCATCAGACTCATTGATCTTGAAGGTATGGAGCAGGAAGAGGCCGCTTCATTTCTTGGCGTCTCTCGAAGAACGGTTTG
The DNA here is from genome assembly GCA_964515765.1 of uncultured Methanospirillum sp. Classification (GTDB taxonomy): domain Archaea; phylum Halobacteriota; class Methanomicrobia; order Methanomicrobiales; family Methanospirillaceae; genus Methanospirillum. Next base: position 2,104 of record CAZEWE010000300.1, read on the forward strand.
GAAAGACCTTCATGATGCCAGACGGAAGGTTGCTGATGCCCTGGTTCATGGGAAGATGATTGAAGTATCCGGATGTGTGAGGCAGGGCGGGAATGAATGCCCCAAAAACCATGAATATCTCTGCCCCCGTGATGCCCATATCTGTCCTCGGAAAAGGTTGGATGATCCGGGTGTGTGGGAACCTTGATCGCAAGGGCTAATTATTTATATTTTGACTCATATGAGTAATAATGGTGCTGTGCACCAGGAGGTGACGAAGATACCTGATATGGATGGCAC
>CAZEWE010000301.1:0-2372 GCA_964515765.1 uncultured Methanospirillum sp.
ATTGGGCTTTGATGATGTTCTCCCTGGCATTTACCAAACATGCAGAGAGAACATTGGAGAAATTTGAACAAAAAATTAGTCAAAAAATCTATAAAAATCTTCAGAAAATAAAATCTAACCCATACAAATTTATTGAACCCCTGAATAGACCAAAAGGTGCAGAACCACTATATAAACTTCGGATAGGAGAATACCGGGCAATAATGGCTATAAGAAACAATGAAATGGTAATCCTGGTGGTGGATATTGGCCATCGTAAAATAATATACCGGAAATATCAGTGAGGATTACGAAAACCCCCACTCTTCGTGCCCTTGGTTTATTTCAATATATATGCCGGATTGTAAAAATTAAGTGTTTTTCGCATTTCTTGAAACTATTCTACTATTTTTCGACAAACAACGCAGCCTTCTTCTTTGGCCAGTCCCGGATCATCCCTCTCACCTGGCTGGTCAGGACCACATACTCCTCACCCGATGCCCCGGTCAGGATAAACCGGTTTCCTGACTCTGATAATGATAGACCATCCGGGGCAATCCCACCAAACAGGAGAAGGATATCAGTCATAGGAATCACCCCTATCTCCCCGGTCCCATCCACCATCATCCGGATACGATCACCATCTCCCGGAATAAGCCGGCCTACCTTCTCGTACCTGACCAGGGGCGTCTCTTTGACGGAGGTGACGGTAAACCCCATTATACAGTCCCTCCCGCATTATTCCGGTTACTGAACCGTTCACGATGATAACACCGTTCACACAGGCCGATCTTTGTCTCCTCATCAAACCAGGTAACCGGGTGCAGATGACAGAGATGACATCGGCCCAGGGATCGGTCGGTCTGTTTCATCGATTGGAGAGGCAAAACTCCTGGAAGTGCCCGGTATGTCATGACCTCCCGTGAGACTGCTGCACTGTAGCACCGCTCACATATCATCCGTCTTTTCTGTCCGGCAGGATTTTTTCCTCCTCCCTTCTCCCGGTATGTCACTCCTTTCCTGCCACAACAGTCACAGATCTGATCTGGTATTCTCTCAGCCAGGTGGAACATATCCGGATGAATGTCCGTAAGATCAAATTTCTTTCCCTGCTTTCCTTCATCACTGAGAACGGGATCTGATCTGTGCATACGGTGCATGCCTGTGCATGTGGTGTGCAGACGATCATGCACAGATGAATCGGGAGGTATATCCTCTATTTCCTGTACATCCTGAGAAATAATAGACTTAGGAGGAGTGTGTGCAGATTTTTCTGGTATGTATAAGGCATTATTCTCTTGGTTCGTTACGGTACTTGCACGTTCAGAAGTCTGCACACCAGAAGACGAATTGACATTTTCACCCGTTAATTCAGAAATGAACTCTCCATTATCTTCTGAATTGGTGCAGTCAGTTCTGCACAGTGCCTGCACAGGTCTGCACACATGCACAGAACCATCAGGATCATCACCCGGACCAGGAACAGAATTGCCCTCGTCAGTTTCATCGAGCCAGCATGAAACACCGGCAGACCAGAACTCGTCCATCTCATAATCCCAGGTATAGATTCGTCCCCGCTGATATCCGCCGTCTTCCATCTTTTCTGACCGTTCATAATAGGAAAGCGGAGGGCATTTTTCTAACAACCCGATATGATCATCCAGTTGCGGGTTTCCGGCAACCAGTCGTGAAATCGTTGACCGGGACCGACGGATGAGCTTTTGTAGTTCTTTCACGGTGAACTCTGTTTTCCCGGAGGCACGGATGGCATCAACCAGCATCTGTTCGGTGCTGGTCATTTTTGTCATCTGAGCACCACATGCTCCGTTGAGCAGAAGATATATCTCCCGTGCCATGTCAAAATCCTGTTTCTCTGCCAGGATCTCTATCATGCCACCGATATCGACCCGCTCCCGTTGGTACTGGTGCAGGAGGGCGATTGACCTGACGAGATCAAGGAGCATGGTGGAGTTCCGCCGGTTTTGCGAGTTCGTGAACCGGATACTCCGGGCATAGGGGATTCTGACCGATACCGATGCAAGGTGGTTCCAGAGAGCCCGGCAGATTCTCATCTCCCGTGAGATTATTGTGAGTGGGTTTCCAGGTCGTGCTGCTTCCTCAAGTTCCCGGGCAAGGACCAGATCATCCTGGGCCTGGCTGTCATCTATCCAGACGGTAAGCATCCGGTTCCAGACCTGATCGTCCCCGGTTCCTTCCTTTTTTGCAATCCACCACAGGCACCGTTCGGGTATCACTTTTGTCAGGCTGTTCCGGTCCTTGTCAAGGGTCCGGTAGATGAACGGTTTTCGAAACGACGTGGTTACTCCTTTGAGTGTCTCCTGAAATGACTGGGAGAGTGAGACATCATCAAGGCAGATGACCGACCCTTTCCG
>CAZEWE010000302.1:0-2356 GCA_964515765.1 uncultured Methanospirillum sp.
GTGATGCCCATGGTATAGATAGGCGAAGTGATAATAATGCAGTCAGCGGCAAGCATCCGGTCATACAGCTCCCGCACTGCATCGTCCATGATACACGAGCCGGTCTTGTGACAGGCATTGCACCCTTTACAGGACGAGTAATCAAGAGTGGAAAGGATCACTTTCTCGGTGATCCCCCCGGCATCTGATGCACCTTCAAGAAACCGGTCAAGGAGTTGTTCAGTATTTCCTCTCCGACGCGGACTTCCGGAGAGCCCGATGACCGTGACCGTTTCCTTCATCCCAATCGCTCCTTCATGGTCTGTAGTACTGACCGGGACAGAGATAAGGCCTCTTCCTTCGCAGTCGGATGCGACATGACTGCCCCCTTTTCATCAACACTCCGTATCATCAGGTACGAGAGATCACGGTTTTTCACTTCAATGACGTGGTAAAAACATTTGACAACCGGTATCGCCGCATCAAACACATAATCCCAGTCCTGACCTGCGGTTGAGATAAATATGCCAAATCGTTTCCCAATCCGCTCAGGAGGGACCACGGGGAGTTTGAGCACGTATTTTCTGGATCTGAAAACCTGGGCACGATCAACGAGTGCTTTTGCCTGGGCACAGATGCTCATGCAGTAGATAGGTGCGGACAGGATGATACAGTCAGCATCGAGAATCTGGTCATGAAGCGTATCCATACCATCATGATTGATACAGGCATTGAGCTTTTCACAGGCATTACACCCGCGACAAGGAGTTATATCTGCATCACTCAGGATAACTTTCGTAACGCTGACATCCGGGTCCTGCTTCATCTCATCAAGAACCCAGTCAAGGAGCAGTTCTGAGTTGCCATGCCGCCGGGGACTTCCTGCTATGGCAAGCACTCGGATAGGTTTCATAAAAAAATTAGAGGTTTTTAAAGCAGAGGTACCAGTCCTTACACTCATATCCCTGGGAGAGACGGACCTTTGCATCTTCGGTTGTGAGTGGAGCCGGGACAACGACCTTCTCACCAGGCTGCCAGTTTGCCGGAGTTGCAACTCCTGCCGTATCGGTGGTCTGCAAAGCCTTGACCAGCCTGATTATCTCGGGAATATACCGGCCATTGCTGAGCGGGTAATAAATCATGGCCCGTAAAATACCCTTATCATCGATAAAGAATACCGCCCTGACTGCTGCGGTCGAGCTCTGACCCGGATGGATCATCCCGTATTTTGAGGCGACATTCATGTCAAGATCAGCAATTATCGGGAATGGAATCTCAACTCCCATCTTCTCTTTGACATTCATGACCCATGCAAGATGGGAATGAACACTGTCGATGGAAAGACCGATCAGCTGAACATTCAGAGCTTTAAACTCAGCTTCAGCCTGTGAAAATGCAATAAATTCTGTAGTACAGACGGGGGTAAAGTCTGCCGGATGAGAGAAGAGAACCACCCATTTTCCCTTCAGGTCGGTAAGTTTCAATTTACCATGGGTTGTTACCGCTTCAAACTCCGGTGCAGGCTCACCAAGGATGGGAAATCCCACACAGTCACAGTCGCACTCTTCTTCATAACACATATTACATCACATTATCTCTTCTTCGATTACCTTTCCGTTCACATAGGCAGGCATTCCGGCCAGAAGATACGCAACACGAAGTGCTTCTTCAACTTCTTCCTTGGTTACTCCAAGGTTTTTTGCACCTGACATCTGGGCCTTGATTGCATGCTGATCCCTCATGGATGTTGCAATGGCAATCGCAATGAGCTTTTTAGTCTTTCTTGATAATGCTCCGTCATCCCAGATATACTGGTCAAGGCGGAGAATCATCTCGTGCATGTCAGGATCGGTCTCTGCCAGTTTTTTAAAGATTTTGGGAACCTTTCCGATCTTCTTCTCAAGATCATCCATCCCGGAACACATGTCCCTCACCCCTGCAGAACCATTGGTTCGCCACAGCAGATGAGTTCTCCGCCGCCGGCTTCAACAACTTTTACTACGTTTCCACAAATTTCACACTCAAAAACCTGTCCTTCTTCTGATACATTTACCATTGAAATCTCCTCCGTCAGAACATGTTCAACAGACGATTCATGGCCCAAAGCCGGATTCTGGGAAAAAAGAAAATTACCGTTTTGGTGGATTGATTGCATCCTCAGGAGTCTTCACATCTGAACGGATGTGAGTCATGGGGAGACAATCATACATCTCACAGGCACAGGCAGGACATTTCCTTAAGTCCTGTTCAGCCTCGGTAAATTCAAAAGCATGTCCACAATCAATACATACGTATTTTCCCGGGCCGACCTTATCGCCAGCCTTGACCTTTTTTGCTTCGGTCACGGTTGTCACCATATCAGTAATCATCCTTGATC
>CAZEWE010000303.1:0-2348 GCA_964515765.1 uncultured Methanospirillum sp.
CGCATATTAAACCACCACATGTTTTACAGGTATATTTTCCAACCTGATGCGTAAGAAAAACATCTATGCCTTTTTCTTTTATCTCGTTTAGGTTTTCTATCATACTCATACCATATTTTCTCCGATACCGTTTATCCAGTTGCTTTAATCGTTTACATGGCATATTCTCACATTCGTAACAGAAATGAGATGAGTTATTCAGGATAGTCGGACAATTGCGTATTATACATACCTGACAAGAATGTGATTTGTTCGGGTCTTCCTCCCAACACCCGGGATAATTCTTCTACAGGTGGTCAATTACTGGTTGTCATTCTCCGGTTTACCCAACCAGAATACCAAGAGAGGTGCGACTACATCTTTTTGGGCATATTCCTGATATCCTTTTTAGCGGGTAGAGCAGATTACTTCTTCAGGTGAATTATTCATCAAGACTCTCCTGATAGCGGGGAAAGTTGTTCTAATGATGTCAACCAGGAGTCAAAATGTGGACATGTTGACCGAATTAGATACAGAGGGATTTTTTTGATAATTAATATATTATGGGGATTTTTCTGGTACGATGGATACAAATGATAAAGTCGTTTTGATGGCGCTGTGTTTGGATTGTCATTAATTTTTTCTGGTTCACCGGCATTTCTGACAATCTCCCGTAGTTTTTCTTTTTGTGATGGACTATACATGCCAATTACACTATCAATTGCATTAATATCTGAAAATAGGAGAGTTTCATACTCATAGAGTTGTATATGAGGAATAAACCGTCGGTTAGAAATATCTTCTCGTATTGATGTCTCAAATATGGTAACTTTCTCTTTTCCACTCATTGAATCGGTTACTATATGATATCCTGGCGTATCATGAGGGAGACCATAGAGATCGAACATGGTAGTGACATAACTATCAGTACGGTTGAGTGCTTTTCTAATATTTCGTTGTATTTGTGTATAGGTTCCAACACCGCCCCTGAATGTTTTTAAATGGATTGATGTTGTCATTATCTGGACAATTCCCTGAATGCCGAATGAATAGAGATGAGGAATGATGATCTCATGAATGAATTGCCTTTCAGTCTGGCCTTCGACAATAAAATGAAGAGGAATACTCATGAATTCACCGCAGGATGACAGAAGGTTCTCCACCTAACATGCCACTCTGCCATAATTCTGCAGGACTAGACTCATCCAGCCAATCTTTCAGTGCTTCCGGATCCGGGGCTCTGATAGTAGAATGCCCTTGATTTCTTTCAACGATTCGAATCTCTTCAAGATTAAAATGGTTTAAGAGGTATGGCGACTGGGTCGTTAGAAGTATCTGATTATATGCTGATGCACTTTTCAGCAGTCCGGCAAGGATTTCGATAGCAACCGGGTGAAGTCCTAATTCAGGTTCATCTATGATAATAATTGAAGGTCTCAACTGGACGGGTTGCATGAGAAGGGTTACGAGTGATGCGAAACGAAGCAGACCGTCTGACATCTGATGTCCCTGGAAGATGGTATCAGTTCCTGCTTCCTGCCATGCAAGCCGGATCATCTCCTGATTCTCTGCTATGGGACGAAGGATAAATGTATGAAAGAAGGGAGTTGCAAGTCGGATGGTCTCCTGGATCTGATCAAAAAACTCAGGATACCGGTGCATCATAAGATAGAGATATGCCGCAAGGTTGGAGCCATCTGGTTTCAGGTAATAATTATCAGATATTGACCCGAAAAGACGAATATAAGAAGTCTCACTGGTGTCATGGAAATGGTACACATAGGTGTCAGATAGGAATTTTTTTATCTCTTTTCCGTCCAAGAGATCACAATTCCACCTGGTCAGGATACTTTCCCGATAACCGGGTGGATTGTGTATATTTGAAACTTCCCTGACTCCTCCAGGTAAGGTTTGAAGTCTTTCAATATTCTCCTGAATGAATACCAGGTTATCATCATTAGAAGGCTCAAGGGAAGCATGGTACACGGATTCTTTAAAGGTTAAAGTAAATTCAACATTTTTTGTGTTTTCTCCATTATAGAGAAGACTGTGTGCCCCCCCTGTTTTTGCTACTGCATACGATAAACGGCCTTCTGCTATCTGATGGAGAAAATAAAAAACGGAGAGGAGGTTTGATTTTCCGGACCCATTTGCACCTATACAGACCGTTCGCTGGTTTAGTGAAAGGTCAATTTGTTTGAATGATTTAAACCCGATGATGCGAATATTCGTAAGCTTCATATTATTCTCATCTCCTGGGGCATGAAAGTCGGTGAAGCATGTGAATCGATTGATTCATATAAACTGTATTCTATTGGATCGTTCATTATTGATGAGAAAAACGACACAACGAGAATATTTCTTTTATT
>CAZEWE010000304.1:0-2331 GCA_964515765.1 uncultured Methanospirillum sp.
GGGTTACCTATACCCGGTGCCGGTGAGGAATACAAAGAAGGTAACTATGCGGAATTTCCGAAACGTTCAGGGAGAGACTGAGAAGCAAAAGAATTCCGTTTTCCATTGAGCCACCTACAATACAGAACGTTCCCATCTGTCCGGTACTCAATAGGTTTCAGGAACCCGAAGGAGAAAGAGATGAACCGATTGCCATACATGGATAACCTGACAGAACACATAGATGTCATTAACCCATACAGTAAAGGAAGCATAACCAGCAGAGAATTACTTATGAAAGACACAATCTCACATGACACACCATTAATCCTGACCGCAACGATCCATGCAACCATCGCTCACCGGACACAATTCAGAAAAGGGACCGATATTCCGTACGTGACTCATCCACTCCAGGTTGCCCGCACCCTGGCAAAGGAATCGAATTATCCGGTCACATCAGAACTCATCGCTGCCGCCATCCTGCACGACGTGGTTGAAGATACGACTTATGATGTTGAATCATTCCCTGAACCGGTCAGAAGAATTGTTCATCTCCTCTCCGACCCGTCCGGAGGAGATATCGATCATCACCATGCAGCAATAATCAGAATACAGAATGAACCGGATGCAATAATGGTCAAGATGGCCGACCGGTTTTGCAACCTTGATGAAAAGAATGATTACCGTGAGAAATACCATGCAAAACCAAGTGTCAGGGAGAGTACCCGGGCTCTCCTCATGATCGCACAGGAATCAGGGCTTGATGAGACGGATATCTATCAGAATCTAAAGGAGATCGTAAAAGAATGGGAATAATGGAGAATACATTACAATGACCCATCCATCAGGAACATGTTCGCTCTGTGAAAAGGAGATCTCAAGACATTCTCTTATGGAACATCTGGAGAGTTGTCTGGCAAAAAAAGGATGGCAGGAGGCTGATGATCCCTCACTCGTCATTCATATCAGTCCAAAGATGGACAGCCGGTATTATCTCGTCGTCATCGCCCGTCCTGATGCAACGTTCTATGACCTTGATGAGTTTTTAAAATCAACCGTCGGGGTCGATGAAGACCGGTCTTCCCGGTTTCAGTTCAAAGACCAGATGTACTTCAGTCACATGAATGACGGATATCCGGGGATGAATTTCCCTCTCCATTCATCTCCAGTCATGCATGAGACATTCACCTATCTCATCTATACACAGGGGTGGTTTCCGGTCATCATGGAAGGAAAGAGTATGGGTAAAATCAACCGGGTATCCCCAGGAAATACACCGATCACACTGGTTGCTGATAGTAATATACCGGAAGAGTATCACCAGTGGCCTCAAAGGCCGAAATAAAAGAATTGCTGGAAGATGATCTCTAATCATGACCATCAGATCTCTCTTCTCAGCCGGTCCGTGACGTTATCGATAGATCGTATGATGGATTTACCGATCTTCATGGATCAACTCACTCATTATTTCGGAGAATTATGTCTTCAACCTCAAATGAACCAGATACCAGCGAACTGACCCGCCGTGTATATGGATCAATCTACGGATTAGCCATCGGGGATGCCCTCGGAGCTCCCATCGAATTCTCCCCACCAGGCACATTCACACCGGTGACAGGGTTTCGTTCAGGAGGGCCATTTAACCTCCCTGCCGGGACATGGACCGATGATACATCCCTGGCCCTCTGTCTGATCGAAAGTCTGGTTGAATGGAACGGATGTGACATCAATGACCAGATGCATCGGTTTTTACGCTGGTATCGGGAAGGTCATTTAAGTGCAACCGGGCATTGTTTCGATATCGGGACAACAACAAGACATGCCCTGCATCATTTTCTCAGGACCGGTGACTATCAAAACAGGGAGATTGACGACCGTTCGGCTGGGAATGGTTCACTCATGCGGATCGCTCCTATTCCCCTCTACTTTCATAGAGACCCAAAAATTGCAATTGATTTCGCAGGGGAGAACAGTAAGGGGACCCATAACCACCCGGCTGCAGTGGATGCATGCAGATATTTTGCAGGCCTTATTGTCGGAGCATTGCATGGAGTACCAAAGGAAGAACTCCTGTTACCGCTCTATGCTCCCATTCCTGACTTTTGGGATGACCGTTCGCTCGTCCCGGAAATTGCTGAAGTTGCCATGGGATCATTCCTCACAAAGGAACCACCGGAGATTGCAGGGACCGGGTATGTGGTCAAATCCCTGGAGGCAGCCCTCTGGGCCTTTGCAAAAGGAAAGGACTTTCTGGAATCTGTTCTTCTTGCAGTAAACCTGGGTGACGATACTGACACAACCGGGGCCATCTGTGGGCAACTTGCCGGAGCATATTACGGAATCGATGGA
>CAZEWE010000305.1:0-2319 GCA_964515765.1 uncultured Methanospirillum sp.
ATGTCAAAGCCGATGGTCGGAAGGTGCTCTGCAAAGGCTTCGGCCAGGGGAGTTCCGACGTAGCCAAGGCCGACAACGCAGATGGTGAATGGGGGGAGTGGTTTTTGTATCATGTGAGACTCATAAATTATTTAAATTATTCAGATTTTATGAAATATACTTCAGTATGGTTGATAAATCCGATTCTCTGATAAGACATGAATGCACATTTTTCTTTTGTGCATGATAATGCATTCCGGAATCATCGGTAAAAAGTGGGATTTTGCATGAATATGCTAAAGCAATAAAGTAAGTGTCAAAACCAGAACATCCTTGCATTTCAGCAATTTTCCATGCTTCATTAAATATATGTTCCTCATGAAATATCGTGCAGGTTGAAAATGTCCTGTATGCAATCAAATGAGACTTCTGATGATCTGTGAACCTGCTTATTACTGCAGCCACTTCAATAACACAGATTTTTGGAATACATATTTCAATACCCGACTCCTGGATACATTGCATGACCTGAATGCATTTTTGATGAGTAGATATTTCTCGGGCATAAACGTCAGGAGAAAGAGAAGGATTCGGCTCGATAAATGCTTTGATTATTACAGATGAGTCAAGAACACATTTACCGGTCATATTGTTTATGTCTCATTTCCTTTAAAACAATATCAATATCTTCCGATGCTACAATAGGTCCAATCTCCTGTATTAAACTGTATAGGCCTGATTCAATCTTTATCGTGATGATATCGCCATTTTTAAAGGGGATAGGTTCCAGAGGACAAATATGATTCCCATCAACCCTTGCTTTGATAATCATTTGTCATCAACTCGATATTGTGATATGACTTTCATCTAAATTATTTTACATGAAAAATTAATTTCATATCTCTCCTCAAGGGGTCTAGAGAGAGCCCAGTTAGGATTTTAATAATAAATCGATATATGAATAATTAATTATTACTGAGCATCAAGGGATAGTATGTCCAATAAATCTTTCTGACTATTCAGAAATGTTCTTCACTCTCTGTATCATCCATCTTCAGGTCCAGCCCGGGTAACCCTTTTACCCCGAACCGTTCAATCATTCCATCTGCAAGCAGAGGGTCATACCCATACTCCTCAATCTTATACACTTTCAATTCCCTCCCTGACGATCTCAAAAATCGACGACTCCCGAATGTCCGGCACATCTTCCTTATAGGTAAGCCCCATGATCAGGACCTTCGACCCCCGGATGACTTTCCCGACATCATTCAGGCCCATGATAGCCATGAGCAGATCAGTCTTCCTCCGGTCGATGTCAAAACAGATGGTCGGAAGGTGCTCTTTAAAGGCTTCGGCCAGGGAGTTCCGACATAGCCAAGACCGAAAACGCAGATGGTTAATTTATTTACTGATTTCTGAACCACTCAATTGTCTCCTCTATACCGGTCCTCACCGTGTATTGCGGTTCATACCCAAAACTCTCTTTTGCCTTCCTGACATCAGCCAATGAATCATGAATATCCCCCGGACGGGGTGGATCATACAAAACAGGAACCTCTATCCCGAGGATATCCATGATCATAACCGCTAGAGCATTCAGATCGATTCTATCCTGGTAGGCAATGTTGAATATCCCCTCTGCATTGCTCTCCATGGCCCGGATATTAGCCTGGACAACATCCTTTACAAAAGTAAAATCCCGTGTCTGACTTCCATCTCCATAAATCACCGGAGATTCATGATGGAGTATCTTCGTAATGAATTTTGGGATGACGGCTGCATACTCGGATTGTGGGTCCTGCCGGGGACCAAACACATTAAAGTACCTCAGTGAGACCGTCTGCAATCCATACAGATCAGAAAAAACCCGTGCATAATGCTCCCCGGTGAGTTTTGAGATCCCATAGGGTGAGAGGGGACAGGGCATCATCGTCTCCTCCTTCGGAAGGACGGGTGTGTCGCCATAAACCGAGGAGGAGGAGGCACATACGACCTTCTTCACCCCGGAGTCCCTGGCTGCAAGGAGCACATTGAGCGTCCCGGTACAATTAACCTCGTGTGTTGGCAGGGGGCTTTTCACCGAACGGGGGACCGAAGTGATCGCAGCCTGATGAAATACCCCGTCTGCTCCTTCAAAAACCTCCATGAGAAAGGGAAGTTCGGTGATAGACCCTTCTTTCAATTCAACAGGAAGAGATTCAATATTCGCCTTTTTTCCTGAAAACAGGTTATCGACGATGATAACCTCATGGTTTTTTGAGAGGTCTTCGGCAATGTGAGAACCGATAAATCCTGCTCCGCCGGTTATTACGTATTTCATGATGGAATGTCCAATTATCT
>CAZEWE010000306.1:0-2314 GCA_964515765.1 uncultured Methanospirillum sp.
TCTGGTGGATTGTTTCCCTGCCATTCATCATTTACGGATTTGTTGAGCTAAAGAGAGTCATCAATGAAAACAAGGATGCACTCCCACTTCTCGGGATTTGTGGCGCACTCATCTTCATCCTTTCAGCGCTCAAGCTCCCGTCTGTAACCGGGAGTTGTTCCCATCCTACCGGAACTGGTCTTTCAGCAATTGTCTTCGGCCCCTTTATCACCGCCATCATAGGATTTATTGTCCTGCTCTTCCAGGCACTCTTCCTGGCACATGGAGGTCTTTCAACCCTTGGAGCAAACACATTTTCGATGGCAATATGCGGGCCGTTTCTGGGGTACTATGTCTATCGCGCTCTTCGGGATACCAAACTAAACATGTATATCACCGTGTTTATCGCCGTTGCCCTCGCAGATCTCTTCACCTATGTCATCACTGCCCTTGAACTTACCCTGGCTGTTCCGGCAGGAGACCTCGGATTCGGGGGCTTGTTTGCAACCTTCCTTGGTGTCTTTGCAATAACACAGGTACCACTGGCAATATTGGAAGGAGCAGTACTTGCGCTGGTGTTCAAGTATATTGTTGATATTAAACCGGACATCATCGTCAGAATGAAAATATTCTCTGAAGAGAAGATCAAAGCCGCACGGGGGGAGTAAGGAATGAAATATCAATTTGAGATTATTGTCGGAATCATTGTTATCCTGTTCATTGGAGTGTTTCTTTACACCGCCTCTGTCAACCCGGATGCAGAGTTCGGAGGTTCAGACGGTGTTGGATCAGCAGTGGTTTCTGAACTGACCGGAGTTGCAGAAGATGATGTCGCCCCCCTGATACCCCAGTGGGCACCTCCATCCGGTGAGATTGAATCTGGATTATTTGCACTTCAGGCAGCATTTGGCGGAATTATTCTCGGGCTGGGATTTGGATACCTTCTAGGGCAGAGAAAAATAAACCAAAACTGAACAATAATGTTTGCTCATGATTTCCTGGAAGAAGCAGCACAACATAATGCCCTTCTACAGGTCCATCCATATACCAAACTTCTTCTTGGTATTGGATCAATCATCCTTGTTTTATTAACGCCAAATTATATTGTCCCCTGTTTTCTTGCCATAACTTTGAGCATTGTGATCATTGTTCTCGCGAAGATAAATCTGAAATTTTATCTGAAATTGCTTGGAATCCCACTTAGTTTTGCATTCCTGAGCACACTTGTCATCATATTTCTTTCCGAAGGAGTGACTGGAATATGGTCATTCCAGGTATTTTCCTGGCTTACCCTCACTGTAACTGTTGAAAGCCTGAATCAGGGGCTACATATTTTTGCACGAGTTTTCGGAGGGATGTGCGCCTTATTTTTCATATCCCTGACAACCCCGATGACTGATCTGTTCGGTATCATGAAAAAACTAAAAGTTCCTGACCTGTTTATCGACCTTTCAATGATCATCTACCGGTACATCTTCATTTTTATGGAAAAAGCCAGCCAGATATATCTCGCACAGCAGATGCGTCTTGGATACACCAAACCCCGAGAAGCGATAAAATCCTACAGCATGCTCTTTGGGAGCATATTTATCACATCATGGGATGCGGGCGAAGATCTTATTCATGCCATGGATTGCCGATGTTATAATGGAAAATACGCAAAAATGATCACCTATAATCCGGTGGAATGGAGATCTCTATCTGCAGTATCAATCTATCTTTTCATCATAATCGGCATGATCCTCTGGACATCAGGGTAAAGGAAAAAGCACATGGAACCAATCATCGAACTCAAAGATATCGAATATGCCTATCCATATGCCTCCCCTGCGCTCTTTGATATATGCCTCTCTATTCAGAAGGGAGAAAAAATTGCCCTGGTCGGTTCCAATGGAGCAGGAAAATCAACTCTTCTTCTCACCCTGAACGGGATGATACGGCCAGACAAGGGAAAAGTGACCTTCCATGGAAAAACTGTCTCATATGATCGTGCATCACTTCGAAAGATCAGGCAGAAGATCGGATTTGTCTTCCAGGATCCTGATGTTCAGATAATCGCACCCACCGTATGGCAGGATGTCGCATTTGGACCGGTGAACCTGGACTATACTGATGAACAGGTGAAGCAGGCAGTTACTGATGCGCTCCATAGTGTCGGACTGGAAGGGTTTGAGAAACGTCCACCCTATCACCTATCAGGTGGGGAGAAGAAGAGAGTCGCCATCGCCGGCATCCTCGCCATGGATCCTGATGTCCTCATCCTGGACGAACCCACGAGCATGCTTGATCCTGCCGGGAGTGAAGATATCATGGACCTCCTTGATGAACTCAATCA
>CAZEWE010000307.1:0-2297 GCA_964515765.1 uncultured Methanospirillum sp.
TTACTTTTATTCCTGAATTTGTTTTTTCTACAACAGGAATGTGTTTCTCCTTCCCCTCCTCTTCCCCATGTTTCTCTGCGATATGTGTCATGGGCTGATTACAGCAAACCAAAGTTCCTTTCCCTTCATTTACTATCAGCACCATTTGCCCGCAGATGTTACAGTGATACAATTCCAACATAATATATCAGTTTGTGGATTGGTATGTCCATCCTCTTATACTTTTCAGTGAGACGGGTAAAAATCATGAGAAAGAGAGAAAAGATCCATAACGGTTTAGCAGCTGGCAAAATATTGAATTTTTAGAGGATATATAGCAAATATCCCCATAAAAATTTAAAATTAGAATAAGGAGAAGATTCCGATGAAGATGACGAGCCCGCTGAAGAAAAGGATCTTTTTCACGGGTCTCATCAATCCCCCCAGCTTATCTGCCTTTTATGAATATATAAAAATATGCCATGCAATAGGACTTATAAAATGAAAATTATAAAATAGAGTGTCCTATATCTGCGGAATATCCTAATTTCAGATGACGTTAGGGCATATTTCTCTCTCAAAAAACCGGGACACTCTAATCATGTACCAGTGATCCTGCAATCTGATTTGTTATCTCCGGATCCAGGCTCTTTGCTTTATGAATCATCTGATATGCCTGCTGTTTTCTCCCAAGCTCATCAAGAATTTTCGCTTTGTAGATCATGGCTTTCACATGCTGGGGGTCGATCTGGAGCACTTGATCAAAACACATGATAGCTTCAGCCAGGCGTACAAGATTGGTGTATATTTGTCCTAAATAAAACCAGGCATCAGAACTTTCAGGGTGAATATGGATAACTTCTTTAAATAACGTAATGGCTTTATGGGTTTCATGTAATGCCTGATGCGCCCGTCCTTTATTCAATAAAACCCGGGTATCTGAAGGGTTTTTATTCAGCACTTTCTGGTAACTGTCAATCGCTTCGAGAAACCGCCCTGCCCGGTGAAGCAGAACTCCCCTGTTAAACCATGCTTTCAGGTTATCTGGTTCTTCTTCGGTCAGGTATTCATAATACTGGAGAAGGTCTCCATACCGCTTTAGTTTCCGGAGAGCGATGATCCGATATCCCTGTGATGCCGAATCATGGGGATTAATCTGTAGTGCACGTTCCAATGGGCTTAATGCATCCTGATACCGGTTTAATCCCATATATGCAAGACCCATAAGATTCCATCCTGTTGACTGGAGAGGATAATGAGTGGTGATTAGGCGGGCAGCATTCAATGCTTCATCATGCCGGTTCATTTTCAAAAGAGAGTAACAGGATATCCAGAGTCCTGCATATGCTTTCGGTTTGAGCCAGAGCAACCTCTTTGTTGAAGATAGCGCCTCTGAATATCGCTCAAGTTTTAAAAGGACACGGGATTTTAATTCCCAGGCCTGAATATATCGATCATCCAGTTCAAGGAGGTGGTCTGCATTTTTTAATGCGTCTTCAGGGACATTTGTCAGGATCTGACTATATGCAATCAGATAGAGGGCTTTTTTATGGTCCGGATTGTTTGTCAGGAGGTCATGAAAGGCATGTATAGCTGACTGATATTGAT
Organism: uncultured Methanospirillum sp.; assembly: GCA_964515765.1. Lineage (GTDB taxonomy): Archaea > Halobacteriota > Methanomicrobia > Methanomicrobiales > Methanospirillaceae > Methanospirillum. The sequence continues at coordinate 1,588 of CAZEWE010000307.1, forward strand.
GAAGTCTGAAATGACAAAGGCCCTTTAGGAAACTTCTCTTCTCAAGTTTGATATCCGAACCAGGTATCTGTTCCAGGTAGGTGAGGGCTTTTTGATAATTTGACTGCCGGTATTCGCCATAGGCAAGATAATATAAAGAAATGGATCGGGTCCGCTCATAATTATAGGATTTCAGAAGATGCTCACGTGCCTGCTCAAAATTATTTAAGTGTAAATGGATGATTCCAAGATATAGCCACCCGAGCGGTGCTTCTTTTTCCGAATATATGACCTTGGAAAGGTATGGAAGAGCCTTAATCCATTCATGATCCCGGATAAGCTGAATTCCAACAGAGAGATAGGGATCAGGTCCGGATTCGAATTCTTCCCTGGTTTCAGGTTGATCTTTAAGTTGTATTTCATCCGGCTCGTCCTGAATCAGGGTTTGATCATCAGGAATTTCAGGTTCCTCAGTCACCTCCTGGATAATAACCTCAGAACCAAACAGGTTGAGCGAATCAGATGTGATACGATCTATTGTTTCATCTGATGGCATTTCCTGATCCATACGTAATCCTTGGATAGTAAGGGTATATGAATCATCCGCTGAAGACAGGAGGAGCTTTCAAAAGAAGAGATGAGAATCAGAAATCCCGGGCATTTCTGATACAGATAATGATCGGCACCAGGTATAAAAGAATTATTGGAATAATTCCAAAGGAGAGCTCGTT
>CAZEWE010000308.1:0-2291 GCA_964515765.1 uncultured Methanospirillum sp.
ACTTCCTGGACTTTCTGCGTTGCAAACATTCCGGTACTGATCATACTGTACCCGAATACTGCCGCAACTACAACAAACGCAATCATGACAATTGCTGCCTCAAGCCCTGAAAATGCGTTTTCCCTTGTATGATTATCCATGAAATCCACCCCGTACTACAAGATAGAACTGGTATTATTTAAGGATGTAGCTGATCGCTATTTAACCGCATGTTCTATAAGCAATAACTGACTAATCAGTCTAGACTAACCAGTCAGTCATATTCTATGAGGTCAACCATGCAATATCGTACTGTTTCGAAAAATGGCGATAGCCTTTCAGCGCTTGGATTCGGGGCAATGAGACTCCCGACAAAACGAGGCCGGATTGATGAAGAGAAAGCAACCCGGCTTATCAGGAATGCAATCGATAACGGAGTGAATTATATTGATACGGCATTTCCCTATCATGGTGGCGAGAGTGAAAAGGTTCTGGGGAGAGTTCTCAAAGACGGATATCGGGAGAAGGTACGGATAGCAACTAAACTTCCTCCCTGGAATGTTCATACCAGAGAGGATATGGATAAAATCCTGTCAATTCAATTGAAACGTCTTCAGACCGATCATATTGATTATTATCTCCTTCACTCGTTAAATGCAGGAATCTGGAAAAAACTTCTGGATCTTGGCGTCATGGATTTTTTGGAAAAAGCGAAAAATTCCGGGAAGATTATCAATATCGGGTTTTCATTTCATGGTGACCGGAAGACCTTCAAAGAGATTATTGATGCATATGACTGGACATTCTGTCAGATCCAATATAATATTCTGGATGAAGAGAATCAGGCAGGAACAGAAGGTCTCAGATATGCAGCCTCAAAAAATATCGCAGTAATTGTCATGGAACCGCTCCGGGGCGGGATGCTTGCACAGAACCTGCCAAAAGAGGTATCCCGGATATACAATGAGTCAGGGATGAACAGGACAGCGGCTGAATGGGCCCTTTCCTGGGTATGGAATCATCCCGAAGTAACCGTGGTTCTATCTGGATTAAATGATGAACAGCATCTTGCAGAGAATCTTACCGCCTGTGAAAAAGCCGTTCCCGGTTATCTCGATTCAAACGATCTGGAGACGATAGAAAAGGTAAAAGCGGTATATTCACGACTCATGAAAATTCCCTGTACCGGATGTTCATACTGTATGCCTTGTCCTTTCGGCGTCAATATTCCCCAGTGCTTCTACTTCTATAACCAGTACCATATGCTTGGCAATAAGATGATTACTCGGGGATTTTACGGAATGCAACTCATGGGTGGCATGGGAACTTCTGCCAATGCGTCATTGTGCAGGCAATGTGGAAAATGTGTATCAGCATGTCCTCAGCACATCAATATACCTGGTGAGATGAAAACGGTTGCAAAGACAATGGATAACTGGATAACAAAATTTGTTCTCATTATTGCGAAGCGGATGTTTTCTTCAAAGGTCAGTGATGAGGACTAATCCCATTGTTTTGGTGATGTGAATGAGTCAATACGATTCATCTGACCAGAAGAATGTCTCCGGCTCTGATAAACGTGAGCGTATATTAAATGCCTCACTTCATCTCTTCACAACCCTGGGGTTTCATGCAACACCGACATCACAGATAAGTAAGGAGGCACAGATCTCCACCGGGACTTTATTCCATTATTTTCCTGACAAAAATAATCTCATCGATGAATTGTATCTAACGATAAAAAAAGAGATGGGTGATGTTGTCAGAGGCTCTGATGATGCCTCCCTCCCGGTGAAAACACTCCTTGAACACGGGTTTATCAGGTACATTCACTGGGGTATTAAAAATCCTGAAAAGGCACGGTTTTTAATGCAGTTCCATCATTCGCCCAACATCAGTGAGAAAGTCCAGAGCCTGGCATTTGACGAATTCAGGTGGATGCATGATATCTACGCCAGGGCCGTCAAGGAAGGAGTGCTCACAGACCACCCGGTGCATTATCATATGGTAATGACCCAGCAGATACTGAATGGAATTCTTGAACTGCTCTCAATCGGAGATGATGAGATACAGGCCAATGATATAATTTCAGCAGGAATAGCGAAAATATGGAAGTAAACGGGCATTAGGGGAATTCCTTCCTGGTCTGAATTTCATGCAGATATGGTTTTAAAAAATTTTCCAGTGATTCCTGATCTGATCCTTCAGGGTCTGGAATGCCGGACCAGAATGTCTCAAATGAAAATGCATCCCCGAATATCTTTCGTGCCAGTGCCTCATATCTGAATATGATGAGGGTATTCAGATTTGCC
>CAZEWE010000309.1:0-2286 GCA_964515765.1 uncultured Methanospirillum sp.
CAAAACCTTTGTACCCAAGGCTGGTAGTGTTCTATACTACAGTTATCACCCTGTACTACGGGAGCAACACCCGGTTCCCAAGTAATCTAATTGCCGAATCTCATGAACGTTTCCAACGACGAACTTGTTAAAATGGCGCAGTCGATTGTTAAGCCGAAGGAAATGCGGCATGGTTTTACAACCGCTGACTGTGGATGTGCCCTTGTTACCGATCGTGGAAATGTCTATCTTGGTGTCAGCATTGATACTCCCTCCAGTATGGGCTTCTGTGCTGAGCATAGCGCCATCGCCGCCATGGTCACCAATGAGGAATTTAGGATCAAGAAGATTGTTGCGGTGCTGGAGGATGGAACGGTGCTTCCTCCCTGTGGCCGGTGCAGAGAATTCATATATCAAATTGATCAAAAGAATCTTGATGCCGAGGTGCTTATCGATCGTGATACGGTGGTGAAACTTCGCGACCTTCTTCCGTACCGTTGGGACGAGTTTGTAGGGGATTGATATGATTTTTCTTTTAGAATGAAAACCAGATAATTTTACCCCACCCCCATGAAAATCCTTAGCATTTGTGGAAGCCCGCGCAAAGGCAACTGCGAGACCATCCTGCTGAAACTGCAGGAGTTGTTAAAGGCTCGAGGTGCAGACAACGAAATAGTACTGTTGAGAGAGAAAGACATCGGGCGGTGCCGCGGCTGTGTCGAGTACTGCAACCATACGCTCGAGTGTCGTATTCATGATGATATGCAGGAAATCATGAAACAGATGGAGGGTGCTGATGGATTCATCTTTATCTCTCCCAATTACTTCAAAATGCCGACCGGCCTGTTCAAGGATTTCATGGACCGATGCAGTATTTTTTACACTGCTGGCAAAGAGGAGCAATTCAGCAAGAAAAAAACGGCCGTCATCGCGATCGGGACTGACAGTGTGGAGAATATCGATGTGTGTCTGACCAATATCGCCGAAAACTTTGCGCGGACAATCGGGTTGCACGTGGTGTCGATGCAGAGCTTCCGTTCCCACAGCGAACTCAAGGGAAACTACAACGATATTTTCGAAAGCGGGCTGAATCCGGGGATGGAGGACGTGCTTGAGAAGATGGCGGAGGGGTTGTGTGGGTAGGGTGATGTTCTGGGCAAAACTTGACACGGAATGAAAGGGTGACACAATAATGAATGGAAATTGCATAAACTTATCAAGGGTCTCTAATGGTTCCTCAAGGTGCTTCGGGTGACGTCCTGGTCGATGAAGAGCAACCTTCCAGAAGCAGGGATGTTCTTGCTGAGCTTGCTGAAAGATTGGCACAAGGAAGAGAACAGATGTTCTCCAGTTTACGTGAGTCGCCGCAAGACCGAGAACGGCTCCTCAACCGGACAGACCACCTGATACATGATTTGAAATGTGCGGGAATTGGGGCACGGTGGGCATATGCCAATATGGATGACGTGCTTTCCAAATATGAAGGTCTTAACGCGGGATCCACAAAAATGTCTGATGAAGCTCGGCAAGGTGTCATAGTAGATGCGATATTGTCTCAGAGCCGGTATGCAGACACATTTCATCTGGGATGTAAGTACAAATTGAGCGCATGGGGTACACGGACGCCTTTGTATGGAGGAACAGGAAGCGTCAGAGATGCCCGATTTGAAGGGATGTATACGGCGGAGATACTTGAGGTCATGGGTGTTCTTCCATCCTCGGTTACGGCTGACAATGTCTGGTCCCATATAAACAAGGCACGGGCAGGAATAACTCGAAGGGGGCCAGGTGATCCATGGAGTGGGCCGGAGAGAGGAATAGAGGTGATCTCAAGAATGTCGGAAGACGGAAAACATCATATTGGAGATATTGCAATAATTACCGCTCCAGACCTTGGTCTGAGAGTATATGTTCCACTTCGGTATGATGGACGCACAGGAGCATGTATCGCCGAATCAGGGGGATTTGGTTTGCAACTGACAAAAGATCGATTTGCGGAGCTCTCGTTGAATCCGGAAGGAAAGAGGGAATTCATCCCTGTGCCCCCGCGGGTCACGCACTATGAACCACGCTAACGTATAGTGTGGTGACCTGCAGTGCTCTTGGACCTTGTGGTCTGTTCCCTTCCCAATCCTTTCCATAGGCCCTCATTTCCTATATGCTGGAAATGATTCATGGACAAACTGCTCATCTACGTACTCATCATCTTTGCTCTGGGAATTTTGGGCAGAGTTCGCCTACGCAGATTTTCCCCCTCAAAACCAGATGTAGACAGATTCCGGTACTATCCCAAAAATCCGCTCACCC
>CAZEWE010000310.1:0-2285 GCA_964515765.1 uncultured Methanospirillum sp.
GCGGGCTTGAGGTCACTCTGGTCAGGGTTGAGCATCCGAATATCTACACCACAGGTGTCGTGATATCAGATGGCAGGACCAGAATCGGCTATACCTCAGATACTAATGAACATATCCCCCCGGAGTCCAGAGACCTGTTCCGGGGCGTGGATATGCTCTTCATCGACGGCCTGTTTACAGACTCGTATAAAAAAGTTGAAAAGCACCTCAACTATGAAGAGGCGATAGAACTTGCAAAAGAACTGAAGGTGAAAGATTTCCGCATTGTTCATATGAGTCATATCATCCCCTTTGATGCACCAGGACAGGGTCGCGACGGGGAAGTATTCAGTTATTAACCTGTTTATGCGCTCTACCTTTATCAGATCTGAACTCTAACAAAGTACAAATGAATATTACGGTTCTCGAACTCGGTGAGGATAAGGTCAGGATTTCTCTTGCCGGCCAGGGACATACATTCATGAATGCGTTAAAGACCGAGATCCTTACCGATCCAACGGTGGATGTCGCAAATTATGTCATTGAATTTCAGTTTTCAGACCCGGTCCTGACCGTGACCACTCACAATAAGGCTGACCCGGTAAAACCAGTCCTGGATGCATGCAGGCGCCTGTCAGGCCACTGCGAGGAACTCTTATCCTCGCTTGAACAATCAGCAAAAAAGTAGATTCAGGGTTTTTCTGTAAAGATAATAGATCCTGAAATCTTCGCTATTCTTACTTTTATCTTCTGACCCGGACGGCCACCGGCAACGTAGACGATATATTTCCCGACTTTTGCTACTCCGTCTCCACGTCTGGATGTGGATTCAATGTTGACCTCGATGATATTACCCTGTTCAAGTCCTGATGATCCGGATTCTACTTTGGATTTTCTCTTCCTGACCGGGCGGTGACTTCCACAGGCCTCACATTTGAGCATCAGGATGCGGTCATCTTTAAAGAGCCTGGTATCAGGTTTCCCACATTCGGAACAGATGACATAATCATCGACATAACTGCGGATCATCGGGGAGAAGAGTGAATCTTCAAATTTTCCATTGAAAATTGCACGTGACCCGTCGATCTTTCCTGCAGTACCAAGTTCACCGAGCAGGAATTTCATAAGGTGATCAGGATCGCGCCGGAGAGCACTTACAATGTCTGAAAAGTTCTCAAGGATGGTTGTCTTTCCCTCAATTATTGATTTAGGTTCAGGGTATGACCAGCGTTCTCCATCCTCTGACGGTTCTGTCACCTCCTCGTATGCCTTATTGAGAAGGGCCTCGTATGATTCGACCATGCATTCATAATTTCTTTCACAACCGCAATTAAATATCCCTTGTTTTTATGGATGAGATGGTATGGTGCACCGGTGGCTGTGGGTATAGCGTACGAGAAAATCAGAATCCCAACTGAAAAGTTTTAGTATACTTCGGATCCCACTTATGGGAACCACTCAATATTTTTCTCCGAGGGCGCAATGTCTCTGCTAAAAACATCTGAAAGGGGTTTCTCCCGTGAACTGCCTGATGTGCAGTCCACCCTTCCTGATGTCAGGATCAACCTGACCAGGGTAGGTGTAAAGAATGTAAAAAAACTGGTCGAAGTAACCAGACCAGGGAAACGTCCGGTTATCTTCATCTCCAACTTTGATATCTTTGTAGATCTCCCCGGCAGTCTGAAGGGAGCAAATCTCTCCAGAAACTTCGAGGTTATTGACGAGGTTTTGCAATCTGCGATAGAAGGGGAAGTAAAAGAGATCGAGCAGCTGTGCAGTCTTGTTGCTCGGCGGCTTTTAGACAAGCATGAGTATGCAGACCGGACTGAGGTGCAGATGCGGTCTGAGTTCATGGTTGCCGGAGAAACACCGGTCACCGGAACACTCTGCCAGGAAGTAGTCAAGGTGTTTGCCAGTGCAATTGCACAACGGACATTCAAGGATCCTATTGTCAGAAAGAGCATCGGTGCAGAAGTAACCGGTATGACTGCATGTCCGTGTGCCCAGAATATTATGCAGGAACGGGCACGAGAGGTAATGGAGCAACTGGATATTACACACGATAAGATCGACTCATTCTTCAGGGAAGTTCCTATGGCAACTCATAATCAGCGGGGGAGAGGTTTTCTCTCTATCGAGACTGATGACGAGAGCCATGTGAAACTTGAGAAGATCATAATGATTCTCAAGCAGTCCATGTCCACGCCGATATTTGAACTTCTGAAGCGTGGTGATGAAGGTCATGTGGTCCTTTCAGCTCATAAGAATCCGCGGTTTGTCGAGGATTGTGTCAGAGAGATGGCACG
>CAZEWE010000311.1:0-2284 GCA_964515765.1 uncultured Methanospirillum sp.
TATTGGGAATGTGAACCGAAACAATGAATTTTTATTCGGATGAACCTGAATAGACATGAAAGTTCCTCCTCATAATTTCTCCAAATCTCCGGTCAAAAATGTCATCTGCCGGTACCTGATTTCTGGTCAGTCGCCATTTGAGATACAGATTCCAAAGCCATATCCGGGGTGGGTGGCAATTCAGGAAAGACTTGAAAATTCTCTCAATATGTATCAGGATGTAATGTTTCATGGACTCATGCTTACCTACACCGATGAGTTTGACCTTTTCCCGGGTGATGAACCAGCGAACCTGATATCCATTGTCCAGGAGATACCCGAAATACTGGTATCACGAGTGATTCAGGGACCAAAGACAGAGATCACCGTCCGGGGAACTGAGAAAGGAACTGAAATACTCGTCCGATACACCAAGGAAAAAGAAAAGATCATTCTTGATTTTGAGGCAAATAGTCAGGCGGGCATGGAATATACAAAGGATGCGACTCTACGGTGGTTTGAGAAAGCCCGTGAGGATATTCATCAGTTATTTGATATGATGGTATCAGAGACATTGCGGAAGAGATGTTTACAATAAATTTTTCACCATCTCATCTACTCTATTTTTTACATCTTCGAACGCAATAGGCTGAGAATATTGTTGTAACCGAGATAATGTAATTGATTTTTGATCTCCGAAATACATGTTGATATCGGTAGTTGCCATAAAATAAAAAACCCATTGATTTAAATCATAAACGCAGATTTTTTCAGCGTCCTTCTCGATTAAAAGGCTAAAAATATACAAATCGGCAGATCTTACAATATCCTCTCCATATGAATTTGTACTGGCATCCCAAGGTTTTTTCTTTGCAATATCAAAAATAACCTTTGACGTGTTCGTCGTATTCCAGCTTTGTAGATAGCCAGAACTCTTCACTTCGATTTTTAATCCCTTGTAACAAAAATCTATAAAATTCCATTCAACTCTGGGTGAATCAATCAGATCAAGAGCGTAACCAACAAGGAATTCTGCAAAAAGGGGCCTTACAGTGTTACTTAAAAGATCTGAATAGGCCCAGGACCAGAAATCACCAAGCTTCACCTCAGGTAGACCTAATATTTCAGTATCTACCAAAATTTTGTTCTTTGTTTGCATATGTTAACAATAAATTACGTGGATTAATTAGAAAAACATAATTTTTTAATCCAAAATTTTGGCTCAGTCATACATTACCAATGTCCATTACAACCATAAAAAAATTAAAAAAATGACCTGATATAAGTCGATTATTATCAGTATCCTTCATAGTAATCAAGATACTCTAGTGCATCCTCATTATCCGGATCAATTTCAAGCAGTGTGAATATAGAATCAATAGCATTGTCGTCTTCGCCAAGACAATCATATGCTCTTGCCTGATTAAATAATGCATTTAAATTATTTGGATCCAGTTTCAGCGCCTGTTTGAATGCTTCAAGGGATTCCTTACATTTTCCCATTTGAACCATGGCTTCTCCCATCCCAGCCCAGGCATCTGAAAATTTCGGATCAATATTCTGTGCATTGCTAAATGCTGCCAATGCCTCAACATTCCGATCTAATGCAAGGAGAGCAAGTCCTTTTTCTAACCAATAGTCGGCTATATCAGGATTCAATTCAATGGCTTTCTCCTGCGACTTCAGCGATTCTTCATACTCACCAAATTCATACAGGAGGTACCCTCTGCCATACCAGGCATCACTGAATGTTGGATCACGTTCAATTACCTGATTAAAAACATCAAGGGATTCATTGAATCTGCCTTCATCGTAAAGAGAGAACCCCTTATCTAATAAATCATCTGTACTTTCAGCATATGCTGAGGAAAATATGAAAAATCCCGCAATTGCTAAAATGCACACTATTCTCTGAAAAAATGATCTCATACGGGCCCACTATGCAATGTATGAATAAATAGTTTGTGATGAACAGAAAATCAGGGCGTAATCAAACATTCCTGAAGTAATATTGAGGATCTGCGATAATTATTGTTCAGAGATACGAACCCCACATATGAATTTCTTACTATGAAACGGTTTCACGAATAAATCAATACATCAGGAATTTTTAGGCTCAATAAGAAACCTGCAGTGATCATCACCGGCGGAATAACATTCAACTTCGGTAATTCTCACCGGCCCATTTAGAAAATTCGAGAATATCGCGGATAATACACCGATATCAAACGAACACGCCCCATGACCGGTAACAGGCAGATCCTCACACTCAAAACACCCCTGGACGGTGAGAGAGATCGGATTG
>CAZEWE010000312.1:0-2280 GCA_964515765.1 uncultured Methanospirillum sp.
TGTTAATAGAGATATCAAGGAGTATCTATAATTACTGGTGGTATCCGAGAGAACCATAAATTAATTTTCAGGCAGAACCTTCTCTCCCCGGATCTTCCGGGTATTAACGATACTGTTTGCTCCTTTATTGAATATCACCAGAGATCCTCTATCAACCAGTTGCCTGACTGTTCGTATATTATCTCGAAGTGGATCTGATCATTGAGATTGCCAGGTTCGATTGTCTTCCCCATCGGGATATGTATCGGGTTTTAATGCTCTGTAGCACCAACGATTATCTGTTTTATCTGGTCGGTTATCCCGGCTGAATCCATACTTTTATAGGCCTGACTATAATGCCATGGAGGGCTATGCTGGTCCAGCCCATGTTGATGATGGTATGGTTAAATTCGTCCCTCGAAAAAAGTACATCCTGGATATAAGAGATGATCTCATCACGGTGAGACATGAAAAGAGATATGCTCACAGAGAAAAAAGTTATTATAAGAATACCGGGGCTGTATGGAACATAAATTTCGTATCGGGACAGATGATTTTAAGAAACTACGGGATGATGGAGGGTACTTCATTGACAAGACCCTGTTAATCAAAGAAATTATTGATGGGAATGATGTGATCCTCATCCCCCGTCCCCGCCGTTTTGGCAAAACCCTGAATATGACGATGCTCCGGTATTTCTTTGAAAAGTCTGAAGAGAGCAGGGCATATCTCTTTGAGGGCTGTGCCATTACTGATCTCCCTGAATATATGGAGCATCAGGGGCAGTATCCGGTAATCTATATCAGTTTAAAGGATGTAAAAGGGATTTCATGGTCGGAGAGTAAAGCCAGGATGAGTGAAAAACTCTCCGAACTCTTTATCCGGTCAGAATATCTGGTTTCAAATCTGCATCCGGTCTATAAATCTGCGTATGATGCCATTTCATTACGGACTGCAGATGACGCAACATTAACATCCAGTCTGAAAAATCTTATCGAATGGCTGTATGAGTATCATAAAAAACCGGTCATCGTGCTTATCGATGAATATGACACCCCCATGATTGAAGCATTCTCCAACGGTTATTATGATGAGATGGCCGGATTCATGCGTTCATGGCTTGGTGCGGGCTTAAAACCGGAGCGGGGTCAGGTCCTGTACCGTGCGGTTGTAACGGGGATCCTTCGGATAGCAAAAGAGTCCATCTTTTCAGATTTAAACAACCTTGATGTGGCAAGCCCGCTTATGGTTGGTCCGTATGCGGATAAATTCGGGTTTACCAGTTCGGAGATAGATCTCATCCTGACCGCATTTCATGCAGAGGATCATGCAGACATTATTCGTGACTGGTATAACGGGTATTCATTCGGAGGCCACACTATCTACAATCCCTGGTCACTGATCAGTTATATCCAGGCCATTCCAAATCCCCCTGGTCCGAAATGGCTGAACACCTCGTCAAATGCTCTGGTGTACGAAGAACTTTCAGCAGGAGGAATGGAGATCAAGCGGGATATGGAGTTGTTACTTTCAGGGAAAGAGCTGCGATATCCCCTCTCTGAAACAATTACGTTCAGCGATATCGGTAAAAACCCGGTTAATATCTGGAGTTTATTGTACTACTCCGGTTATCTGAAAGCAGAGGATCCGAGGTTTGCGGAATATGATCCCAATCTCCTGACTTATGCTCTCTCCATACCGAATCGGGAGATTTTCCTTGCATACCGGCAGTTTGTGAATCACATGTTCGATGCCGGGTCACTGAGCGCCGGTATAAAGGATTTTGTCTCCTATTTCCTTGAAAATAAGACTCCCTCTGTTCTTCAACAGACACTTCAGGACCTGACACTTGGCCTTGTCAGCATGTATGATATTGCACGACTTCCGGAGGCGATATTTCATGCCTTTGTTCTTGGCCTTCTTGCAAACCTTCGGTCAGTCTATGAAATCCGTTCAAATGCTGAGGCAGGGTATGGCAGAGCGGATATTCTTATGATCCCCCGGACACGGGATTATCCGGTTGCATATGTGATTGAGTTTAAGACTACCGATACAAAGCATGGGAAGAAAAAGGGATCTGATGCTCTTGCCCAGATCAGAAAAAAAGAATATGAATCAGCCCTGGTCAATGCAGGGGTTTCTGAAGATAAGATAACCCGTCTGGCTATCGTCCTGCAGGGAAAAGAGGTACGGGTCTATTCCTGCTGATATCCATTAATTTCTATATTCAACGGTGGTCTGGAAGGATTATCTGATAATATGATTCAGGACTGGGTTATTTGCTTTTTCTATCCGATTTTT
>CAZEWE010000313.1:0-2268 GCA_964515765.1 uncultured Methanospirillum sp.
TCATTCCGACTGTTGCGGTCACCGGCGAAGGTATTGCCGAGCTTGCTTCCTATTTCTCACAAGATGTTCCCGTCCCGGAGCAGAAGAACTACAGCGATGAGGAAAAATGGGTCATGATCGGACAGATCACGAGAGAAGTCCAGACCATTACCCATCGCCACCATACTCTTCGTGATCTGATATCTGATATCACTATCAAACCGATAACCGGAATCCCTGTTGCAATACTGGTAATTCTGGTCTCATTATGGGCGGTAATTTTTATTGGTGAGACCTGTATTACGTATATCACCGATCCGCTCTTCGAGCTCTATCTTCCAATAATAACCCAGCTGTCGGAATTCATCGGGCCGGGATTTGTTCATCAGATATTGATTGGGGAACTGGTAGACGGAGGGATTGATTTTGAACAGTCGATGGGAATTCTGACAACCGGTCTTTATGTTCCGTTCGGGATTGTCCTCCCGTATGTCATTGTCTTTTACATCCTCGCTGCACTGCTTGAGGATTCAGGGTACCTGCCCCGGCTTGCAACTCTGACCGATACCTTCTTTCACCGTCTGGGAATGCATGGGTATGGCATTGTCCCGGTATTTTTAGGTCTTGGGTGCAATGTTCCGGGTATTCTTGCAACCCGGGTTCTTGAAACACGAAAACAGCGGTTCATTGCAGCAACCTTAATCGCGATCTCAATCCCCTGCATGGCAAAAACCGCCATGATATTCGGGACTATCGGACAGTTTGGCTTTTTGTATATCCTTTTGGTCATCGCTGTACTAGCGGTTGTGTATATCACCATCGGGATGATTCTCAGCAGAGTGATACATGGCGAGTGTCCGGAGATATTTCTTGAAATCCCGCCCTACCGGACCCCCCGGCTTAACATGGTCGTGAAAAAGACCTGGATGCGTATTGTTGCGTTCATTGCAGAAGCGGTGCCATACCTGTTCCTCGGGGTTTTACTGGTCAATATATTATATGCAACCGGATTCCTGGCCTGGCTCGGCACAGTACTCGCTCCCCTCATCGTCGGCTGGCTTGGGCTGCCAAAGGAAGCATCCGGAGCTCTTCTGACCGGATTTTTACGAAAAGATCTGGCCATTGGTATGCTCCTTCCCCTGGATATGACCGCCCAGCAGATGATTGTCGCGGTTACCACCCTGACGATGTACTTTCCCTGTGCCGGGGCCTTTGCAGTACTGTATCGTGAGCTTGGACTCTCCGGAATGGTAAAATCGGTTATCGTTATGGCAATCACCGCATTTTTCGTGGGTGGAATCATGCGGTTTATCCTGATTGGGATATAACAAGGAAAGAAGTGAACAGATCTGATGATCTGTTACTTTCTCAGGCATTGGAGGAGATCCAGTAAAAAATTCCCCGCTCACCACTTTTTGCCTGGACAATCCCCTGCTGAACCATCAGGGCCAGTTTTTTTCTGACCTCCGGTGCCTGAAGACCGGTCATGTGTGCGATATCTTCAGCAGTACAGGGACGGCGACGGAGTGTTTCATCTATCAGGGCAATGCTGTCATCCTGATCAAGAAGAGGAGGTATTTCATCAAATCCGGTGATATCAACCGGTATCTCTCCTTCAGTAAAAAATTCCTGGATTTTTTTGAGCAGCACGGGTTCAGGAGGAGATACCCATGATTCAGTTCCTGGCCGGTCAAGATAATTTAACTGGATTCGATCCGGTCTGATGCTGAATACTGCATTCCGGAGCATTTCAAGTTCATTATCTGAGGTGTTAAGACCGGGAACCAGAAAAACCTCAAGCCAGATTTGGCCTGAATAATCGTTTCTCAGGTTTTCTAATCCCTGAATGATCCCGGCAACTGATAATCCTGGAACCGGGCGGTGAATTCTCTCGAAGATCTCTTGTGTGGTTGTGGTTATCGTCGGGCTCACGAGATCAGCAGGCAGAAGATCCCGCCTTACAGCTGGATCTGTGCAGAGACTTCCATTTGTAAGAACTGCTATCTTGTATTCTTCGTAGTTTTTTTTCAGGTGTGCCAACACGGGACCGAGGGAGAGAGAAAGGGTGGGTTCACCTGAACCTGCAAACGTGATATAATCAAGTTTTGGAGAGGAGGAGAGAACAGTATCCAACTGGGTTATAATCTCATGGACCGGAAAAAATTCTCTTCGCTGTGATGTGAGATCTGTAGTTGCTCCGCATTCACAGTATGCACAGTTATATGAACATGTCTTAAAGGGGATGAGGTCAATCCCAAGAGATCGTCCAAGTCGTCTTGAGATGACCGG
>CAZEWE010000314.1:0-2256 GCA_964515765.1 uncultured Methanospirillum sp.
CTTTTCTTATCTCATCAATATCATGAATCTGAATCATCAGGCAGGGTTCATTCTGGATTCGAATCCCTGATGTGGAGACATCGGCAGTGAAAGGATTACCATACCCGTTTCTGATGGTCATCTCAGTATGATGGGTGCGAATATCAGATCCCTGGTTTTCCATCGTCGTCCTGATTCCCTCACCGGTGAGGTTTATCCCCAGGTCGTCGATGTATTCTCCGATGACTGCATCCCTGGTCAGTTTGAAGACCGATTCAAACCACCGGTTCGCCTCGATGACCTGGTTGGATTCGTTTACAATAAGGATCGGGTCTGGTGTCTCCTGAAAGATTGAGATGAACTTCTCCTCATTCTCTTTCAGTGCCTGCTGGGTGAGGAGTAACTGTTCACTTGTGTCTTTCAGATCTGAATAGTACTTGTCTGCTATGCCCAGGATCTTTTCCATACGCTCAAGATGTTTGATATATGCCGAGCCAAGGGTAACATACTCACGGGCGAGCGGGGAGGAGTCTTCTTTCAGCTCTTCCATCTTTGCAATAACATCCTCAGGACGAATGTGTGAATCTGATCTCATGGGGCCTGTTCGTACGCGATGATCTCAAAGGGGATCTCTGCATCTTCCTCGAATTCTTCTGCAATTTCAAAGGCCCTCTCATTTTCCCGGTCATAGTACCAGCTGACCGAGACTATGGTTCCTTTTTCTGATGCTGCAGCGAAGAGATCCAGGATGTCAAGCATACATTTCGTGCTGCTTGAATTCATGTAACTGATATTTACATGCAGGTGCAGTTTCTTCATTCCTGGAAGGGATTTAGAAAGCCAGTCGAATACGGGCTCAAAGAAAGCAAATGTATTCTCCGGGTATGATTCACCGATGATGGACAAGGTCTGATTCTCTTCAGAGTAGAAGATCTCCGGGGTTGATTTTGTCGCTGGAATGTGCAGCATTCTTATACTCCCTGAACGATCACCTGGAGCGAGAAGAAGTCATACCCTTCATCAAGGGGATCAAACCGGTACAAAAGCCCGCCCTGTGAACGCCGTGCTATATCAATAAGGCCAAGCCCTGCAGTTTTTGCATCAGGCTCCCTCACTTTTTTCCGCTGTTCTTTATGGTAGAGTTTTAATCCCTCTTTGTCAAGGCTGTTGATATGGTCAATCTTCTGTTTCAAAGACTCAACATCCGCTTTCCTGATACTGTTCCCCGAGGTGATATGGTACCTGGAATCTACAGAACTGATAAGAATAATCGATGCCCGGTGTGCTTCATCAATATCATGACTGGAGATGTAATTTCTGATATTCTGTGTCTGCTCGATATATGCAGAAAAAATATCTGTTATTGTTCCTTTCTCCCGGTTTTCCTCATGAAGATATCGTTTAATGGCATTTCCAATCTCTTCGATGATACTGTTGGATAATGAGCCGTTAAAACTGATGAGCACTCCCTTCTTTGTAAACTCCCGATGTAACTGTAATAAATTCTCCATGTTTCTCCCCTGCCTCTCTCTTTCTTATTTTATCTGAAATCCTATCATGGTCATATCATCCTTTGCTATCCAGGACTCCTGGTATGCTGTCAGTTCCTGCATCATCTGGTCGCCCTGTGTCGTCATCGGCATTGGGCTCAGACGTTCCAGAAGAGCGAGCAGTCTTCTTCTTCCAAATCCATGTCCGAACAGTCCGCCTGGCAGGTCAAGAATTCCGTCGGTTATCAGGTAAAACCGTGATTCCGGCGTGAGTGGTACGAGATGGTCGGTGAAGACAATACTTCTCTTCTCCTGTGAAAATCCAAGGTGCAGCCGGTCTCCTGCTATCTCTCGGACTCCTGTCTTTTCGGCAATGATGAGCGGAAGGCCCCCGCCGGCAAAGGTGATCTGCTGTTTTTCCGGACATACCTTGCAGAGTGCAATATCAAGCCCGTTTTCCAGGTGTTTCTGATCTGACTGTGCCTCTAATGTTTCCCTGACGAGAGCATGTAATTTTGCAAGCAGGGATGCCGGGGTGTCATCCGGATTGGTGGCGATGACCCGGGTGAGAAGGGTGCTGGTCATCATGGTCATCATGGCTCCCGGAACACCATGTCCGGTGCAGTCTGCAACGGCTATGAAAAACCCGCTCGTGGTCTTTTTGAGCAGGTAATAATCTCCACCAACAATATCCAGTGGTTTCATGATGGCAAAATACTCGCTCAGGTACCTGTCCATTTCAGCCCGTGAAGGAAGGATTGACTGCTGGATGAGTTTTGCATAATCG
>CAZEWE010000315.1:0-2240 GCA_964515765.1 uncultured Methanospirillum sp.
GAATGATGACTTATGGAACAAAAAGATGACCAAAAAATGGGAAAGAAAGACAGCAAACGTTTTTTAACAATTGCTGACACCATTTTTTCTCCCATTTATACTGTTATTGCAGAGCAGATTGTCACGAACACCGGGATTCATTCCGGGACAGCCCTTGATGTCGGCAGCGGACCCGGACATCTTGCAACCGCCCTGGCTCTTGCTTCTGATTGTACGGTTCATGCTCTTGACTGCTCACCTGACATGATCGAGATATGTCAGAACCGGGTCTCGGAAAAAGGGCTTATTGGCAGAGTTGTTCCGACATGCGGTGATGTATGTGAGATTCCCTATGGTGACAGTACCTTTGATCTCATCATCAGCAGAGGATCGTGGTTTTTCTGGGAGGATTTATCAAAAAGCCTAGCAGAAATTTACCGGGTTCTGAGGCCGGGCGGGAAGACCTATATCGGAGGCGGGTTTGGAACTGCTGCATTAAAAGAACAGATCGTTGCAGCGATGAAAGAGAGAGAGTCTGATTTTGAAACCGGAATGAAGGAGAGAATGACATCCCGTTCACCTGAAGTCATCACATCGACATTAGAGAAGATCGGCGTGGACAATTACTCTCTTATTAATGACGATTCTGGTATCTGGCTCATGATGGTGCGGGAATGACCATCTGTCCATACTGCCCTCATCACTGTGACATTGCAGATAGTGGCACTGGCATCTGTGGCATGTATACCGCAGTCAATGATGACATAATCGAGCGGTTTCCGGATCACTGGCTGATGGTAACACCGGTATCGGTGGAGACGATCCCATTTATCCACGCTTTCCCACAGGCGAAAGCGCTTCAAATCAGTACTATCGGGTGTAATCTGAAATGTCCGGGATGTGTATCTGAAGTACTGGTGAGAAAACCGGATGACATGGGAACCGGCCTTCAATACAAGTCAGCAAAAGCCATTATCGATGAAGCGGAGAAGCACGACTGCAGGGGAATTTTATTCTGTCTGAATGAGCCCACCGTCTCCCTTCCCTCCTTCCTGAGAGTTGCTCACCTGGCAAAAGAAAAAGGGATGTTTGTCGGGTGTTCATCAAACACCTATTTTTCAGAGCATACCTTAAACCTTCTTCTTCCGGTTCTCGATATGATTAATATCGGCCTCAAAGGGAAAGATGAGAAGATTCTCAGATCCTGTGGAATTATTGATGACAGAGTCGTCATCAAAAACATCAAAAAGCTCGTACAGGCAGGGGTCCATGTTGAAATTGCTCTGATGCATGCAAAGGGGCAGGAGAATGAGCTTATTACCCAGGCAAAAGAGATTGTCTCTATTTCAGATAAAATTCCCATTCAGGTCATGCGGTGTATGGCATTTGGAGATCTTGGCCAGGAGTATGAGCCATCTATTCCGGAATCTGAACTCCTGTGTGATCAGCTGAGTGAATTTGCTTCCCACGTATACCTCTTCAATTCACCAGGAACAGCGTATATCAATACCGTCTGTCCGGATTGTGGAGATGTATTATCCACCCGTGAAATGTACGGGCCCATGGGGTGCAGACCGGTAACATTTCTGGATACCGGCTTATGTTCATGTGGATACCAGGTTCCTCTCTCTGGAACAGCATCACCTTCCCGGTATGAAGAAGAAGGTATGGATGGCGGATACCGACCGACCCGTGCTCTTGAATTTATTCAGGGAATTGTTGCATGCCTGGGAGTAGATGATCCCCTGTGTGCTCCCCGGCTCTGGAAATTATACCTTGCCCATGGCAAGATCAGTTCAATACACGAACGAATTCAAAAGATCCCATCATATTATGATATAATCCGTGAAGTGGCGGAGATTGTTGATAAAAAGGATGCAGGTGAAGAATTACTGTCAGTCATGGAAGATATGAAAACCTTGGTTACTGATGCAGTGAAGGGAACATCCCATCCCCGTGTTCTGTACACCATGGGATACCCGATATTCTCACTCAACGGAGGCAGATTTGAGAATCAACTCGTAGACGTGGCAGGGGGCGATCCCGTAAACCGGATGATAAAACGGTCAGGAAAACCGGGAATAAACCTTTCACATGACGAGTTTTTATCGCTCAATCCGGACTGGATATGCATATCAGGTCTTTTTTCTCTCCCGAAAGAGGAATGTATTGCATATTGCAAAACCCATAACCTCATGGTTCCTGCCATAACAGAGAATCAGATCATTGAAGTACCACCATCATGGGACTTTGGAAGTCCG
>CAZEWE010000316.1:0-2201 GCA_964515765.1 uncultured Methanospirillum sp.
ATATATTAGTTCACCAATACACTGAGATAAATATCCCTAGAATATGGATAATTATTGAACATGATATTCCTGAATTATCTAATTTCGTACATAAGAATCTCATGAAACATGAGTATAAGAGAATAAAATGAGGGGATAGTGCCCACACCTGATTTTCCAAATTGTATCAGAACCTTAACGCTCCCCATACAAACTCAACTTATCTCATCTACCCGCTACTAACCCCCGCCAGAACATGCCGGTTCCGTGGCCCGTCAAACTCGCAAAAGTAAATACCCTGCCAGGTCCCAAGAGCCAGCCGGCCATCAATAACCGGTATCATGAGAGAAAAACCCATCAGGGAAGCCTTAATGTGGGCATCGGAGTTCCCTTCTGCATGCCGGTAATCACCGGTTGCCGGAACCAGACGGGTAAGACCCGCAAGTATGTCACGAACAACGTCAGGATCTGCATTCTCATTGATGGTCAGACCTGCTGTCGTGTGCTGGGTAAATACGAAACAGGTTCCATTCTGCACCCCGGCCCTCCCGATTTCCTCTGAAATTCTATCGGTAATATCAATAAACTGTGCTCTGGAACCAGTCCTGACATCAATTTTTGTCCACTTCACCTGATCGCCTCATCAGCCTTTATTGTCATTTTTATTGACCTTACCAGTATTATCTAATTCGGTCAGGATTGACAAGGCATGAATACGCCCATTTTCCGCGGTGTTTCACCAGAATTCATGCATGTGAGAATCGAAAAAAAGTCAATTGTCTTGAAAAACGCGGTCATATAAGGGGGGGATATGAACACATCGATGAAGAATGCGAATGAGCGACGGATCCAAAAAGGCGATAAAAATAAAAAATATGACGAAAACAGGCTGATAATACCATTTGCACCACTGATTGTATAATCACACTAAATATATAAAGGATTAAATAATCAAATATATCGAATAAAACCGTTGTTTTAAATTTAAAGCAGAATTAAACGAACTATTGAATTTTAATAAGGATTCAGTATTACAAAAAACATGCGGTACAGATGATCACACTGAGAGAAAATCAAATGCATTATCTATGATTACGACCTAATATATAATACCTCATATTGACCATGCAAGAAAAAAGACCAAACAAAGTTCTTGGATATCGGACTGATGTTCATGGAGAACCCATTCAGACACTTATCGGGCCGGGTGAAAATGAAAGATCGATTGTATTCTGTCTGAAATCAGGAGAAACCACAATCATCACATCACAAGAACTCAATCTCGGCGATAATCCTTTTATTCCGTGTGATGAATCTGTTAATCAGAAAATATTCCAGAATATGAAAAAACATCCGGATATTTATGTGAAATTCTATAAACTCCTGAATGAAAAAATTCCCCGGTAAATTTATTCATATCGCATTCATTTCCTGATAACCAGTCATCACTTGAAAAATCTCATGTTTCATGGGACTTTTATCTTTTTTGAGTTGAATATTTTTCATTCATCCTTCGCAACCAACACCTATTTATAGAACTACAATTCACTCCTACCCTATACATACAGGAGGAATCGGAGTGTCAACACAACTTGGGGGACAGCCCATTTATATTCTTACGAAAGGCAGTTCCCGTAACCGTGGCAGGGATGCACAAAGCATGAACTTTACTGCCGCAAAAGCAGTTGCCAGTGCAGTCAGGAGTACCCTTGGTCCGAAGGGGATGGATAAGATGCTCGTTGATTCAATGGGCAATATTGTCATCACCAATGATGGCTCAACCATCCTGAAAGAGATGGAAATTGAACATCCTGCTGCGAAAATAATGGTTGAAATTGCAAAAAACCAGGACGATGAGGTCGGTGACGGTACCACCAGTGCGGTAATTATCGCCGGAGAATTACTCAGGCGTGCTGAAGAACTCATTGACCTGGGCATTCATCCAACCATGATTGTTCATGGATATCGATCAGCGGCAGAAAAAGCTCAGGAGATCCTGCAGGGATTCGCGATAGATGTAAAGCCCCAGGATATTAGTATCCTTAAAAAGATTGCTGAAACAGCAATGTCAGGAAAAGGTGTCGAATCTGCCAGATCCCAACTGTGTGACATTGTGGCGGAAGCAGTGACTCTTCTCGCTGATAAAAAAGGCATGGTTGACGTTAAAGATATTAAAGTCGAGAAAAAAATCGGCGGAGAAATTGAAGACTCAGAGATCATCA
>CAZEWE010000317.1:0-2188 GCA_964515765.1 uncultured Methanospirillum sp.
TGATCCTGCCAGGACTACCGGGATCCGGGTTCCATCCTTTCTCAGATATTCCTTCTCATATGGCCGTTTATGGCATCCGGTTTCTAGAAGTTCCTTTACCGCTGCTGCATCCAGTGTTGCATATTCCGGTGGTGTTATGTCAAATCCATTGATACGGCCTGCAATCAGATCATCCCGGGAATATCCCAGCATGGCAAGGAAGGTATCGTTTGCATCGGTAATCCTCCCGTCCATGGTATAGAATATTACTCCAAGTATGCCTGACTCGTACACCCATTGTAACCGTTTCTCACTCGTCCTGAGGGCAATTTCAATCTCTTTTCTTGCACTTATGTCCTGGCAGATTCCATCGATGACCGGCTTACCATCATCATCTTCTACGATCCTGGCACTGAATGAGCCCCAGATAATACTCCCGTCTTTCCGGTAAAACCGTGTCTCATAATTATTAATTGATCCTTCCTCCCTGAGTTTCCGGGCGATCTCATCACGCTCGAGGGGATCAACATATCGTTGCATGCCGATATCAGTAATTGAGTGGATAAACTCTTCTTCTGATTCATATCCAAGATTTTTTACCGCAGAGGGGTTTGCGCGGATAAATCTGCCTTCGAGGGTTGAAGAAAACAGCCCGATGGGTGCATTATTGAAGATCTCACGGTATTTTTTTTCACTCTTCTGTAGGGCAGATTCACGCTCACGTTCTCTGGTCATATTATGCAGTGTCCCGATAACTGCAGGATGGCCCTGGTATGAACCAGTTCCAACGAAAATATTAACGGGAATCCGGGTACTTCCATCCTTGTGAAGGAGATTAAACTCGTATGATTCTGGCAGAGTTTTCCCGGAAAGCCTGTGTATATGCCGTTCAAGGACATTTTGTCTGTCCTCCGGTGCGATAAGATCAACTATGGTTCTTCCGATAATCTCCTCTTTGGAATAACCCATCATGCCTGCAAGTGTTTCATTGCACAGGAGAAGGATACCATCCTGTGAGAGAAACGCTCCATCCTGTATATGTTCGAGAAGGATTCGGGACTGTTCTTCTGATTGTATCAGGGCCGCTTCTGCCTTTCTTTTCCCGATGGAGAGTTTGAGTTTGTGAGACAATTCTGCAAAAAGTGATTCCGGGTCTCCCCCTTTCTGGAGGTAATAGTCCGCTCCCTCATTAAGTGCCTGGATAACAACCTCTTCACGGCCCTTCCCGGTAAAGAGAATAAAGGGTATGTCGTTATCTGCATGTCTTAATTCCTTTAATAACTCAATCCCGTTCATTCCCGGCATCTGGTAGTCAGATATTACCGCTTCGTATGTGTTGGATTGTATCAGGTTCAGGGCAGATTGGGCGGAGGTCACGGTGTCGACGGCGAACGCTCCTTTTAATTCAAGAAATCCTTTACCGAGTTCAAGAAAGAGCTCTTCGTCATCAACATACAGGATAGAAACCATATTCTCCGGAAAAATCTGTCTTCAGGTTCATTATTGGGTACAAAAGGGATAATTCTTTTGATGAGGATAATGTATGATGATTTTCGGTGAGCCTGAAAGGTTTAGTCACCATACAGCTCATCGAGGTACTCCTGCAAGTCCAGAAGTTCCTTTTCACGATATTTCATGGCTTTTAACTCCTTTTGGACCATCTCCATGACCTGTGGTGGATTTGCATGCCATACCGGAGCACCTCTGCGGGGAGTTTCCTTTGTTACCAGCCCCTCTGTCTCCAGTTCTTTCAGGAGTGATTCAACCGAACCATGAAAAGAGAACTTGAATACATCCTTCATGAACTCCTTGATTTTTGGTTCTCGTACCCCGTCTGGAGAACCGGAGATAAAATAGAGGATCTCCCTCTTCGATAAATCACGTGAGATCTCACGCCATTCACTCCGGTGAGATTGCCCCTCATCAGTCTGATACATACGCTCACAAGTATCGGTCATCAACCTGTATAGTATTCACGATCACGTATGGTTTTTGTGAATCGCAACGGCACCATTCCATATTTCCGAATATGCGATATGGAGCTGTTAATTCGGAGGAACTCTCTGAATTCTTCTTTTCGGCGAACCTGATACATTGTAAGGCCTGGTGATACTGTCGATCGGTCAGTTTTCAGGTAACGGACAGGTACATCCAGGGGTGTTTTTTATCGGAATGCAGATTTTTCGTCCTGCTATCTCGACATATTCGA
>CAZEWE010000318.1:0-2163 GCA_964515765.1 uncultured Methanospirillum sp.
TCTTTGATACGGCGTACCCGATGCTGAAGGCTCTTTTTAATATCCTGGGATTTACCCATTGTGTCGGTGTCCTCGCCCGGAATATGGACGGATATGGGGGTATCACCGGTCACCCGACTGCTCTTGATGATGCATACCGGAAAGGATCCGAGGCTGTCAAAGGAATTATGGCAGGCAGACCCTGTTTAGAGAAAGTAAAACGATAATCTCATTTCGTTCACTTTCACCCCGCGGCCTTCACTCTTTATATGCCCATTCGATGACCTAGAAGTATGGCAGGGGCAGATCTTGCAGGTATCGGACGGAGGTGGCAGGAGAAGATTGCCGCATCACCTGAGTATACCATTGTCCCTCATGATAACATATTCAGGCTTGGTCTGAACCGGTACCCGGTCAGGGAGTCTGTGTTCCTCGAGAAACAGCAGCTCTTATCCCGGCTGTGTCGTGACTATTCGGATGCATATCTTGAGGACTGTTTTGCAGGTGAGGAGCGGACCAACCAGGAGGGGGAGTATTATGTCATCAGCTCCCGGTTGTCTGCACCCTGTATCCGGCACAGCAGTTCGGATATTCATGGTCTGTTTGATCATGATCTTACGCTGGTGCGGGGAGTTGGTCCCTCGGTCTCTGCACGGCTGAGATCAAAGGGCTGTAAAACGCTCCAGGATATGGCACGAATGAGAAAGTACCGTCCGTCTGCTCTCAGTGTGCTTGAGGTGCTGGAGCAGGAACCGGTCGATATCTGCCGGCTCAGTACTGCACGAAAAGGAGCAGCCCACCCGCTCACCCTTCTGACATCCGGTCTCTTCTCCCCTGAATCATTCAGGTTTATCGATATCGAGACCCTTGGTATCTTTGGGCGGCCGGTCATTCTGATAGGTCTCGGGTTCTTCAGGGGAGGGGAGCTGCAGGTAAAGCAGTATCTTCTCCGTGATATCAGCGAGGAAGCTCCGGCCCTCTATGCATTCATGGAGGAGATCCCTGAAGATGCCGTTCTCGTCAGCTTTAATGGCAGGAGTTTTGATATCCCATATATCGCAGACCGGCTGGCCTATTACGGACTGCCCTCCCTTCCTGCAACGCCCCATTATGATCTCCTTCATCCCTCACGGCGTCTGTGGAAACATTCTGTTCCGGATTGCAGGCTGGGCACCCTGGAGGCACGGATTCTGGGTATCACCAGGGATGAGGATCTGCCCGGTGCACTTGTGCCTGAATGGTACTGCAGGTACATGGAGACGAAGAATCCCGGACCACTGGTCCCGATTGTTGAACATAACAGGCAGGATGTGGTAAGTCTGGCCTTCCTTCTTGAGCGTCTTGTTTCAGAGTGGTATGAGCGTCTCCGGTTTTCTTGAATTTCTCCTGGAGAACCGGCGGTACTCCGGGTATATTGCACATATCCAGAGAATCCCCGGAAGAGAGGCTGCCCGATCTCCGGCTCCTGATGTTCTTCCCGCCCGGGTGAAAGACTGGCTGGAAAAGGAAAACATTACGCTCTACTCCCACCAGGCAGAAGCAATAGAAGCAATAGCAGCCGGTGAGGATGTTATACTCTGTACGCCGACTGCCTCAGGGAAAACCCTCTCCTTTCTGCTGCCATTCCTCACCATCAGGCAGGAGGTCAGGGATGCCACCGCCCTTGCGATTTACCCGGCAAAAGCACTCACCCGTGACCAGCAGAAGACGATGCAGGAACTGGAAAAGGCAACCGGGATGCAGATTCTTCCGGCTATTTATGATGGGGATACGCCCCAGCATGACCGGCCCCTCATCAGATCCCAGGCAGGACTCATCCTGACAAATCCCTATGAGATACACCAGATTCTCCCCTGGCATCGGCAATGGTCTTCCTTCTTTTCACGACTCAAATATATTATCCTGGATGAGGCACACCAGTACAGGGGGGTGTTTGGGAGCAGTATGTCTGTTCTTATCCGGCGTCTGCTTCGTATCTGTGAACATTATGGCTCGTCTCCACAGTTCTTCCTTTCATCGGCAACCCTTGCAAACCCTGCTGATTTTGCCCGGGATCTGACCGGACGAAATATGACGATCATCGAAAGGAGCGGGGCGCCAACCGGAGACCGGTTTTTTATTCTGTATAATCCGTACCAGGAGATGGTCCAGCCCCGCTCGGTCTATTCGGAAAGCGCTGAGATA
>CAZEWE010000319.1:0-2160 GCA_964515765.1 uncultured Methanospirillum sp.
ATTTAACCGGGTTTCGTGGGACGGAATTTATTATATATACTTATGATCCACTACACACTATTCATGTGAGGATAACTATGACACCCTATGATACCCATGTTGTTGGCTCCACTGCGGTTCTGGAACTTCCACCCAGAGTTGATTCGGAGACATCCCTGCACCTTGAACAGAAATTAAAAGAGTTAATGGAACACCATTCCACCATTCTCTGTGATTTTTCTCAAAATTCATACATATCCAGTCTTGGGCTTCGCGTCCTTTTAGGAACGAGCAAAAACATGAGAAAAACCGGAGGGACAATTGGCCTATGTGCACTTTCACCATATGTCCAGGAGATTTTTGACATATCCGGGTTTTCGAAAATATTTCAGATATATGCCACAGAATCTGATGCTCTTCTGGAATTGAATCAGACGAAAGCACAGCAGGGGGAGGGATGATCATGGAGTGCACCGTTGCCGAACTTATCTTCAAATACCTGGAATTGCAGGGTATCACCCATATTTTTGGAGTTCCCGGCCTTACTTTGGAGCCGTTTCTCATCACCGCACGTGATAAATCACCGATTATCCCGATCCTGACGAAACATGAAGAAGGAGCGGCTTTTATGGCAGACGGGTATGCACGGGTCAAAGGGGTCCCGGGAGTATGTTTTTCAACGTCAGGACCAGGGGTTACAAACCTGATATCCGGTGTTGCCAATGCATTTGTTGACGGGATACCCATGGCTGTGTTTTCAGGCCAGATTCCAACCTATACCAATAAAAAAGGGACACTTCAGGATTCAACCGGTGTAGGTATTGATTCGGTCAAAATATTTGAAAAAATCACGAAAAGCAGTGCCATGTTCACGTCAAAATATGCAGCGCAATATGATCTTGAACAGGCATTTATCAATGCAATGACCGGGAGAAAAGGGCCTTTTCATTTAAGTCTTCCAAAAGATATTCTGATGGAGAAGGTAGAGGTTACGCTTCCGACCGGCCCGTTCATTCCTCCGTCGGCTGAATACTTTGACAGAAAACGGGTTATTGAGGCAACAAAAGAACTCTGTGAGGCACAATGCCCGGTCATTCTTGTCGGCAGCGGAGCAATAGAGTCTGGTGCATGTGAAGATATCATCGAGCTTGCTGAGATGTACAATATACCGGTTGCAACGACACCAAAGTCGAAAGGGGCATTCCCTGAAGATCATCCGCTTGCTCTTGGTGTCCTTGGATTTGGTGGATCGCCACTGGCTGAGGAATATATAAAATCAGATGCGGTTGACGTCCTGCTGGTTATCGGGTCCAGTCTCAGCCAGACAACGACCTTTTCCTGGGATCCGGCCCTGGTACCATCCAGATGCCTGATCAACATCAATATTGACCCGACGATCATCAGCATTAATTACCATCCGGACATCCCCCTCATCGGTGATGCAAAAACGGTCATATCAGAGATGTCATTCCGGGCCCTCCGGTATCTTGACGACCAGGAGGACGCAATTCAAAAGCGGCTTTCGGCATTTACTGAACGGAAAAAGCAGACGCCCATGATCATGAACGGAGAACTGATGGCAAGTGATCAGGTCCCGATTATGCCACAAAGGCTTATCCGTGATCTTCAGGAGGGATTACCGGATGATGCAATTCTTTTCTGTGACGTCGGAAGCCACCTGATATGGGCACTCCATTACCTGAAGATGAAAAAGCCCGGGCAGTTTATCGCCCCCTTTGGTCTTCTCACTATGGGATTTGGCACAGCAGGAGCCGTTGGAGGAAAGCTGGCAGCCCCAGATAAACCGGTTGTGGCCCTGGTTGGTGATGGCTGCTTTTGTATGAATGGCATGGAGATTGCAACCGCAGTGAATTATAATGTCCCGGTTGTCTGGATAGTCATGAATAACGGCCTTCTGGGCCTTATACATACCATGCAGTCATATTCCATCGGTGATGATACCATTCTGACAAGGTTTAAACCAATTGATTTCGCAAAAATGGCAGAGGCATTGGGAGCTGTCGGAATCACCGTCACAAAGCCTGGTGAGCTGGCACGTGTTCTTCCTGAAGCGATTGCATCCGGAAAACCCACTGTCATTGATTGTTATATTAACCCGGTGGAGAAGCCTCCGGTCCAGTCATTTGCACAAGGGGCTCGTGACTACGCAGTACGGACACT
>CAZEWE010000320.1:0-2158 GCA_964515765.1 uncultured Methanospirillum sp.
TGACCGCACCGTCCTGAATGCAACCAGGCAGGGTGTTCCGGTTACTCGTATGTCAGGCGCTGCATCGGAAGCGATACATGAGATCACACAGAACCTGTCTAAAGAACTTGACCGATTATGATGCCGGCGAATGGTGAAGATGGACCACAACGAAGGCGGGGAAGGCCAAGAATCAGGAGAAGGCTCTCAGAGAACGGGATGCTCCGCTGTTATGGGCCCCGGTGCGAGATACCGACTGAAGTAGAAACCGTTGTCCTGCTTCCTGAAGAGATTGAGGTGATACGGCTCATTGATCTTGAAGGAATGGAGCAGGAAGAGGCAGCTTCGTTTCTTGGCGTGTCGCGAAGGACGGTCTGGAAGGATCTTCATGATGCCAGACGGAAGGTTGCCGATGCTCTGGTTCATGGCAAGATGATTGAAGTGGCCGGATGTGTACGACAGGGCGGGAATGAATGTCCCAAAAACCAGGAATATCTCTGTCCCCGTGATGCTCATGTTTGTCCCAGGAAAAGTCCGGATGATCTCAGTCTGCAGGAACCATGATCCAGCAGGCAAATTATTTATATTTTAACTCATATGGGTAATAATGGTGCTGTGCACCAGGAGGTGACGAAGATACCTGATATGGATGGCACCGGCCCCAGATGGCTCGGAGAACGGAAATTTTCCCGACGGGGCAGGTGGAATTTTGAGAACAGTGTGAGTAATCTGCCAGACTCCTCCGGACCAGCCACTCAGCAGGATGCTCCTCTGGGAGAGCCGGTTTATGGCATTGGTCGGGGTGGACTTCCCCGGGGAGGTTCACGGAGAATGGGCAGAAGATGGGACAATTCATTCAGGTCATAATTCATGAAAGTTGCAATAGCATGTGATGGAAAAGATGTATCGGCACATTTCGGACATTGTGAAGGATATGCACTCTATGATGCGACAGATTCTGTCATCGCATATTCACAAACTCTGCAAAGCCCAGGGCATGAACCGGGCCGGCTTCCGGTCTTTCTGGCAGAACACGGGGTCAACCTGATTATCGCCGGAGGGATGGGTGCCCGGGCAGTTCAGCTCTTCAATGATAATAATATTGAAGTAATTCTTGGTGTGAGCGGCCCGGTGGATGTCGCAGCCCAGGATTATATTGCAGGGAAGTTAAGATCAACCGGCAGTATCTGTACTCACCATGAGCACGAGTGTTCCGGACATTAACCCGTTCGCCTGATCGTTATACATTGATTGTAGTATCTGTTTCCTATACCAGAAATGCCAGTACCGGCATTCTCTCTCAAGAACAATCCCCTGTGAGATAACCGGAAAAATATGTTCATCAGGTCGGATATCCGACCTTTTCCGGTTATGCTTTTCGTGTTGTTGTCTTGTACCTCATTTTTGCTGATATGTCTAATATTTGCTCATATGAAAAATATTAGTATGATCTAAATTCAATACTCATGATAGAATCTGGTATACATGGTCATATCTGTTATAGAACTTGAGGAAGGAAAAACCGCAAAAATTATCGGGATACAAGGTGGCCACGGGATGCAGAATCAACTGCGTTCAATAGGTATCCTTGAAGGAAAAGATATTTCTGTGGTAACACATCATCCCTTTCAAGGACCGATTGTTGTGAAGGTTGACCGGAAGATGATCAGCCTTGGCAGAGGACTGGCCTGTCGGATCATGGTGGAGATGACCAGTTGAAGAAGATTGTTCTGATGGGGAATCCGAATGTCGGGAAGAGTGTGGTATTTTCCCGGCTGACCGGAACCCATGTGATTACCTCCAATTTTCCCGGAACTACGGTAGACTATTCACAGGGAGCGACATGTCTTGGCAGGGAACGGGTGTTTATCATCGATGCACCCGGAACATATTCTCTTGATCCAACAAACCCTGCCGAGGAGGTCTCATTACGTATTCTGAATGAAGCGGATATTGTGGTAAATGTCATTGATGCCACAAACCTTGAGCGAAATCTCATCCTTACTCTGGAGCTCCTTTCAAGGAATGTTCCCCTGCTTGTTGTCCTGAATTTATGGGATGAAGCCGCACATACGGGCATTGAAATTGACGTGTCCCGGCTCCAGGAACTGCTTGGTGTACCGGTCATTCCGACTGTTGCGGTCACCGGCGAAGGTATTGCCGAGCTTGCTTCCTATTT
>CAZEWE010000321.1:0-2149 GCA_964515765.1 uncultured Methanospirillum sp.
CCCGGGAGAAACACACCCCTCTCAGTACAAAAGAAAAGCCCGGCTTCACTTATCATCCAGGAGATCAGAGATGAGGCACACCGGTTTGCCATAACATACCAGAAAAAACTCAGACAAAAGAGCCTACATGAATGACACAATTTCAACTGGTTTCAAATTTTAAACCCACCGGATCACAACCGGATGCTATCACAGAGTTAGTAGAAGGTTCCCGGAGCGGTTCCTCATTTCAGACATTACTTGGAGTAACCGGCTCTGGGAAGACGTTCACGATGGCAAATGTCATCGAACAACTCCAAATCCCGACCCTGGTTATCGCCCATAATAAAACCCTGGCAGCCCAGTTGTATCACGAATTTCGTGATTTTTTCCCGAATAACCGGGTTGAATATTTTGTTTCATACTACGATTATTACCAGCCAGAATCGTATATCGCAAAAAAAGACCAGTATATTGAGAAAGATGCACAGATAAATCCAAAAATTGAGATGATGCGTCTCTCTGCGACTGCATCTCTCCTGAGCCGGAATGATGTGATTGTTATAGCATCAGTGTCCTGTATCTACGGTCTTGGCAAGCCTGATACCTACAAACGAATGGGTTTTGACCTTGGTGTCGGCCAGAAGATGAGCAGGCGGGAGATCATCAGCCGGCTGGTTGACAATCTGTACGAGCGAAATGAGATAGAGATCATCCCAGGTCGGTTCAGGGTAAAAGGGGACATTATCGACCTGGTCCCCAGTTATTATAATAATATCATCAGGATTGAACTCTTCGGGGACGAAGTAGAACGCATCACTGAAATTAACAGGACTACCGGGAACCCGGTCGAGCGACTCAGACATATCTATGTCTATCCTGCCAGTCACTACGTTATTGATGAAGCGCAAAAAGAACAGGCACTCATCGAGATAGAAAAGGAACTGAACGATAGACTTCCCCATCTGGGGATGCTTGAATCACACCGGCTTCGTCAGCGAACCACCTATGATATCGAGATGATCCGAGAGACTGGATCATGTAAAGGGATTGAAAACTATTCACGGTTCTTTGACGGGAGAAAGCCTGGAGAAAAACCATATTGCCTTTTAGATTATTTCCCAGAACGGTTCCTTATATTCATCGACGAGAGCCATCAGACACTCCCCCAGGTCAGGGCCATGTTTAATGGTGACCGGTCAAGAAAGACCCCCCTTGTTGAATATGGATTTCGCCTTCCATCTGCTTTTGATAACCGGCCCCTCCGGTTTTTCGAGTTCGAACAATACCTGAAGAATGTCATCTGTGTTTCTGCAACACCCGGTGACTATGAACTTGAACACTCAAACCAGATCGTTGAGCAGATTATCAGGCCAACCGGCCTTGTTGATCCGGTTGTAGAGGTCAGGCCAATCCAGGGACAGATGGAAAATATTAAATTCGAGATCCAAAAAACCATCGAACGGGGAGATAGAATCCTCATAACAACCCTCACCAAGCGGCTTGCAGAGGAACTTACCGAATATCTCCTGTCTCATGGAGTAAAAACCCGTTATCTCCACTCAGATATTGATACTCTGGAACGAACCGAAATTATCAGAGAACTCCGGCTCGGGACCTTTGATGTTCTGGTCGGTATTAACCTGCTTCGGGAGGGGCTTGATATTCCTGAAGTCGGGTTTATCGGGATCCTTGATGCAGACAAGGAGGGTTTCCTTCGCGATGCTCGAAGTCTTATCCAGATTATCGGTCGTGCTGCACGAAATTCAGATGCTTTTGTAGTTTTATATGCCGATACGATTACCGGCTCCATGCAGAAGGCCATGGATGAGACGGAGCGAAGACGGGCACTCCAGATTGAATACAATACATCCCATGGAATCACCCCGAAAACCATTCAAAAGCCTGTTCGTGATCAGGAGATAGACCTTGGGAAGAAGAAGAAAGTTCCAAAATCTGCTCTTCCAAATCTCATAATCAATCTCGAATCCCAGATGAAATCAGCAGCTCAGAGACTTGACTTTGAAGAAGCAATACGGCTTCGGGATCAATTAACTGCTTTAAGAAAAGAATTGGAATAGGGACGATAAAAAAATTACTGGACGGTAATAAATCCGTCTTTTGTTTTTACCGAACTTCCTTCATCGCTAAAGACACTCAGGCTGACAGT
>CAZEWE010000322.1:0-2144 GCA_964515765.1 uncultured Methanospirillum sp.
TACGATAACCGGAGATGGTTCATTGACAGACGGGAGAAGATTGCATCAACAATACACAGATCACGCCCGGTAATGTCCCAGCCGATATGTGGTCGTCTTCCAAGAAGTACTGCATCAAATGCGGTTAATCGTCCGGTTTCGACACGCTGGGGAACATACCCGGCCCGTCGTGCGATCTCAAGGGTATCTAGGCTTGCAATCTCTGCCCCATCAAGGTAGATCTGACCACTTTTCACGTTGAGAATTCTGTTCAGGCATTTGAGAAGGGTGGTTTTACCCACACCGTTCGGCCCGAGAATTGCAACGATCTCGCCATGATTCACATCAAAAGCAATTTTCTGCAGGACACTGTGATTTCTGTATAAGAAACCCAGTTCATGAACGTTTAGTATCACCGTTTATACCCCCTTATAATTAAGTAAATGAACACCGGAGCACCCATAAATGCCGTAAGAACTGCTACTGGAAGCACATACGGGGCAACAATGAGTCGTGCAACGGTGTCTGATGCCAGGAGGAGAACTCCGCCCATGATACATGAGCCGGGGATCAGGTACCGCTGATCGTCGCCGATGATTCTTCGGACCATATGCGGACATACAAGCCCTACAAAACCGATTACTCCAAGAAATGCGACAAGAACTGCCGTTACCAGGGCTGCAATTGTCATCCCAAACAGGCGAACACGCTCAACATGAACTCCGAGCCCTTTTGCCGTCTCATTTCCTGCATCGATGGCATTGTAATTCCACCGGTTACACAGAAAATAGATGGTGGCAAGGACGACAATTACCGTCATAAGGCCAAGTTCAGACCAGCTTGCCCTGCTGACATCGCCGAATGTCCAGAAGACAACCGCAGCAAGCTGGGTGTCTGAAGCGAAATACTGAAGAAACATCGTCCCTGCAGTAAACAGAGATGATAATGCAACGCCGGTGAGGACCATGACTTCAGGCGATGCCCCTCTGATCCGGGAAATGAGAAGAATGATAACCGTTGCGAGCATGCAGAAGACAAATGCCGAAATAGTGGTGATATATGGATTATTGATGGTGATGGGATTGGCGATGGTTGACTGAACCGTTCCGGCTCCGAGTGCAATCACCGAAACAGCCGCCCCAAAGGCTCCAGCATTTGAAATTCCGAGTGTGAACGGAGATCCCAGGGGATTGCGGAGAATGGACTGCATGGCAACACCGGCAACTGAAAGACCCACACCAGCAACAACAGCAGTGATTGCCTGGGGAAGACGGATATTCCAGATAATTGCATCCCATTTGTGATTGACATTCTGCCCTAGCAGGGTCATGAGTACATCATATGGCGGGATGGAAACCGCCCCGACTGATATAGACAGAATAAAGAGAATGATTAACAGGAAAATTCCAAAAATCAGCCAGAGAATTTTTACTTTAACGTATGCAAGATAATCGGAGGGGATAGTGCCATCAGCTACGTGCATGGAATTCTCCTCCGAAAAAAAAGAGAATTATTCGATGAGGTCATGCCACATCAGAGAGAGATCTGAGTAAATCCCATGTTTTTATACTGGGAATTAATCTTGTCCAGAGGGGATTCCCCAAGGAATTTTGTCATAATCTCATCTGCCTTTGCTTTTGGATCAATATCTGCGAACCGGTCCGGATAGATGGTTTTTCCAATAAAGTATGCATCAGCAAGGACATTCTCATAGTTCGTGTTGTAGAAGTTGTATGGGAGCACTCCGTAGACTTTTCCGTCTTTTAGTGCTGTTAATCCCTGGAGTGCAGGATCATTCTTCAGTTCACCGATACCGCCTTCACTATCCATCTGAAGAGTTCCGACATCCATGAACAGGAATTCAGGATCCCAATCAACAATGGCCTCTTTTGCAACATCTGCATGCTGCGTTCCCATCTTTCCTGCGGCATTCTTTACATGTGTCCAGAGGAATGGTGGATATGCAGGTTCTGTTGAAATAATGCCATGTGCTCCGGCATAACTGACACCACCGACATATGCAGTCTTCTGTTCAGATTCGGGAATATCCTTGGTTCGGCTTTCAAGATCTGCAATGGTCTCCTCAATGTATGATACGAGTTCATCGGCACGGTCTTTCTTTCCGATAACCTCTCCCATCAGACGAAGACTTCCAAACATCTCTG
>CAZEWE010000323.1:0-2135 GCA_964515765.1 uncultured Methanospirillum sp.
GAAAAAGGTTCTGACTTCAGGCATTCCCTTCTTGTGCATCTCTTCAAACATGGTGAAACATGATGGTCCAAGACCGCCATCTGTTCGTCTTTTCAGAGTTTTTACGACATCCCCAATGACGTCTGACAAAGTTTCATCTTCACGAATCAGAAGCTCTACTTGAAATGCAATCGAGTAATTCATGGGATGGGTTGTTTCAGATTCGGGCAGCAACCGACGCATATCGGCAGTTGTCAAAACTCCAAGAAATGAGTTATAATCATCCGGGTTGTCCCGTATCCGGATCATTGCCATGAAAAAAGCCGCAATAAGAATATCGTTTACACTCGCCCCATATGGTCTGCCAAAGTCTTTGATAGTTTTCAGCCGGTCTTCAGGAAATGTCAGGTATGCAAGTTTCGGTATTCCCCGTGTCGTGTTTTCAATGGGAAATCGCCATTTATCCTCGAATATCTCCTTCTCTGTCTCTGCATTCTTCAGTTCCTCCTCAGAATAGGTAGCCAGTAGAGCCTGTGAAGTCCGGTCATATGGCTCAAGAGGTTCAGGAATGAAATCTGGTTCCCTGGCTAACCGGTGATAAAGAGAAAAAAGTTCTCTGGACAGGAAAAGGACTGCACGTGCATCGCAAAATCCATGATGGCAGGTGATACAGATCCTGCTCGTGTCTTCTCGTAGATATAGGGTGACTCGTATCTGTGGCCCGGTATAGACATCCAGCGGGAGGGGCATACAGTCAGGAGGGCTCGGTCCTGGTTCTGAATTGACAACAAAGGCCTTTTCCCATATTTCTTCTGGTAATTCTTCCCAGAACGGGGAGTCGTTTACTATGGTGAACTTTGCATGAAGGTATGGGTTTGCAGCGACCATCCGAAGTGTTGCGGATTTCAAGCGTTCAATGGAGATATCACCCGTGATTTCAAAGACGGCATGCATCGATGGCTCGTAGATACATTCGTACAAGACATTAAAGAGGTCAAACGCAGATGCCGGGTGTCTTAGTGGTGTCTGGGTCATGAATCGATAGTGGGTTTAGGTTTCTGTGTGTTTAACCTATCGTTTACACTTCTTCTTTGTATGCCGACTATCGGGACGAAATTATTACTCAAAAATGGATAAATTTTAAAAATTATCGAAGAGAAATTTATTAATATTTTATAGGGTTGAAGTAAATATTAGTTAAGAATTTAAAAGATTCGAATTTCTTCTTTAATATCTCTACGCCGAAAAATTGAGGTATTGTTATTTATAGGTAAACATTTGAAAATAATATCACAACTCATGACTCTTACCAGCTTAGGGTCCTCAAATCCAATAATCAACAAACTTGAATTACCTTTCATCGATATACAAAAAAAATATGGGGTAAAGAGGATGGGACTCTTTGGTTCGTATGCCCGGGGTGAGGAACATCCTGGGAGTGACATTGATATTCTGGTGGAATTTTATCCCGGTAAAGCAACATTTGATAATTTCATGCAATTAGCTTCTGAACTGGAAGAAATGTTCCAAAAACATGTTGATCTTCTTACCTGTGATGGTTTGAGCAGATATATGAAGCCATACGTAGAAAAGGAATTGATCTGGATTGAAAGAAGATAAGATTATTCTGTTGCATATTCTTGATGAAGTTGAATATCTGATGGAAAAATCCAGTACTTTAACGTATGATCAACTCTGTAACTCCAAAGACATTGAACATGCAATAACCAGATCCATTGAAATTATAGGAGAAGCATCAAAGAATGTGTCTTATGAAATCTGCATGAAATATCCGGAGATTCCGTGGAAAAATATGGCTGGGATGCGGGATAGAATTATTCACGGATATTTTTCGATTAATTATGAGATTGTATATGACGTTGTAATGAATAAGATTCCAGAATTAGAGCCATTAATACGGAGAATAATTTATGATCTGGATAATAGGGAAATCCCATCCCTGAAAAATTCTTCTCGTAATGAATAATCAGATTCTCACTGCATTTTTTCCTTGAAAAATCTTATTAATAAACCTGAAGCCTTTCATGTTTTCTTCTTCTTAATTTACCCTTCCATCCTTGATAAATCCGAATCCCCGTTTCTCCATCTCTCTCTCCTCTTCCAGTGCCCGAACAAATGCCACTAAAAAATTATGC
>CAZEWE010000324.1:0-2125 GCA_964515765.1 uncultured Methanospirillum sp.
GGGACGGAGGAGATCCCGTATGGCATTAATAGAATGTTCCCGGATATGCACCGGCATACCCGCTTTCCTGTTCGGGCATTCCCTTAAAGACGCCGATGGTCTTGATGGTGAGGCGGTTTTTTCTGGCCTCTTCGAGTAGGTTTAATGATTCCTTGCTGATCCCATTGGACAGAACGAGCAGATGAGTCCCGTACTCAACCATTCGTGCATCCCTGATAAAACTGGCTGCATTGATGTGGCTCTGCCAGTCAGGAAGGAACTCCACATGTTTGATTCCGCTCTCCTGTGCATATTCTTTGGCAAAGAGGTCAACCCCCTCTGAGCCGCCGGACACAATCTCATCGACGCCACCGATCTCCATGATATATTTTGAGATCTCGTTTGAGACGATGTCCTTTCGGTCACAGGTCCGAAGTCCTGAAACGATAAGTCTTTTCATGGCTTCTCTCCATTGTTCGCCGTGCCACCAGCACCAGGATGCCACGGTGAACATACATCCTTTGGTGTAAGATTATGTTAAAAAGATTAAATGGGAGTCCACATAGGGTATCTATATACATTGCTCTGGCGAGATCCATGAAAATTGCACCTGCATGCCTTCATCGTATCAAAACACCTGTTGTGAACATCATGATCAGGGATGGCAATAATAGCGCAATGGTCGCCGGTGACTGACGGATTGTGTTTGATTTTTGAGATCACAAAATCAGGAGATATCCCTCATCCGTTCCTCTCTGAGTTTGCCATTCCTGCTTAATAGGGTGGCTCTCGTTCATGGGTATTACTTACTATCTGATTTTTGATATGCACTACCGCATTTCGTATTCGCATGGCGTATGCTTAATAACCGGTTCTCACAAGAGTTGTGTGTAGGGAGGTCAGGAAAAATCAAGCGAACGGTTTTCCTGTGTGCTGTTCGTCCTGGTTCTCCTCATAAGGTGATAGTTATGCCCGAAACGCATTATAAACGTCTTGTATCCTGTGAAAAGGAAGAAAAGTGCAATACAGCACTCGATCTGGCAAAGATCGGGAAACCAGCATATCAATATATTGTCCAGTCACTTGCTGATGATAATGAATGGGTCCGTATGTTTATGGCCGAAGCACTGGGAAATATCGGTGATGCCCAGGCACTCCCAAACCTGCTTCCGCTTCTGAAAGATAAGGACCAGATGGTTCGGTTCATGGCAGCAGATGCCATTGGGAATCTTGGTTCAACTGATGCCATTCCTTATCTGGAAGAAGTGTGCAGAGAGGATAATTGCTTTGTCCGGGTCAGTGCAGAAGAAGCAATTGAAAAGATCCTGAAATAAATAATCCTTAACTTGCAGAGTCATCCTGAATAATTTTCCCTCTTTTCCCTCTTTTAAAAATCCGGATGTATGCCGATCCTGCGTGTCAGGTACACAGATTTTCAGGCTCGTGCTTTATAAGGATGATAATTCCCGGTCTTCCGTTTCCATGTATTGTCCCCAGGATCTGATACTGGTAACAGTAGTTCTGGTCATGGGTATGAATTGTTTCCGTCTTTCTGATTACCATTCCCGTGACAATAGTTACGATATATTCATACATGGAGGGAGGAAATACGGAAGAAACATTGCATGAGGTTTTTTCCGAGGTAGGAACTTTCATCAGCTGATTCAAGTTAGGAAAAATCCTGGTTGTACTATGATACACTCCGGTATTCGTCATGGATGAGCACAGCATCGTCTAGGATCTCTCTCATGGATGATATGCGTTCACCCTGTACACCTCGATTCTGGGTTTTCTGAGTCGTCAAGGGGCTGGATATCGGATTCTGGGTTATCCTCTGTTTTTAGCATCCCCGCTTTGGCAAACCGGACATATGTAAGTATCATGTTTTACGAGAAGTAATGAACTTGGAAATCGGACTCCGGGTCGTGTCATTACATGACAAGATGAGCGAAAACAGATGTAGTCGTTTCAGGAAACGTGGGAGAAAAGAGGGTTGTCTCCCATGAAAGGTGATAGAGATACCGAGGAATTGAATGAATGATTAGTAAAGGGAAGGGACGGTACCGGGTTTGTACATCTCACTCTCTGAACGTCCTTCAAATCCTCCGACACTTTTTACCTGAAGATTGTGTGATCGTGCCTCAGC
>CAZEWE010000325.1:0-2123 GCA_964515765.1 uncultured Methanospirillum sp.
AAAAGTGCAATACAGGCATCAATAGAATATGTAAAAAATAAGAGCGGTTTACAAACATTTCATGAGGGTGCATTCAGGATATCAGAAAATGATTTTTCAGGATTTTTACATAAGAATTATCCGGAGATCCCTGACCGAAAACATCATCTTCTGTATACGGCTCTTACTTTCAGACAGGATGTTGTGAAATGGATTCGGGTTATCCTGGCTGA
The DNA here is from genome assembly GCA_964515765.1 of uncultured Methanospirillum sp. Classification (GTDB taxonomy): domain Archaea; phylum Halobacteriota; class Methanomicrobia; order Methanomicrobiales; family Methanospirillaceae; genus Methanospirillum. The sequence continues at coordinate 213 of CAZEWE010000325.1, forward strand.
TCCAAACATTACAAGAATTCTCTGCACCCACCCGGGAAAACCGGTTATGGTGTGGCACAAAAAAACACCTGGAGAAACAGAAACCTCCATTATCCCAAATAGATCAGATATTAACCGATTTGCAACATTTTTAATAAAGTCATCAGGGAAAGAAGATGATCCGTCTCAAAACGATATCGCCCTTCAATTTAAAACCGGAGAAAAAGTCTCTCTTACCAGGATCCGGGATGATAAAAGTCATTACTATCGGATAGAAATTGAAAAGAACGGAAATAAAAACCCATTACCAGAAAAGAAGAAACGGGTATCAGTTCCGAAGATACCACAAGCGAGTGAACCTGAATCAGATGAGCGTATTGATGCTCTGATTTCCAGAATATTTGACCGCGACCAGAAAAAAGAATCATTGGAATCGTCGGTTTCTTTAGATGAAACAGTGGATGATCCTGAAGAAGAGAAAGGATTCACCCGTCTCCTAAACCCTCTGAAAAAGGGACTCAAAGGGTTTTCAATTTCCGGTTATCAAAGAAAAGAGAAACCCAGCAGGGATGAAGCCCCAGTTCCTGATACCCTTCAGGTTCCGTCGGTCATGAATATTCCTGCCGGGGATGGTGATGTTGCAGAGGAAGCATACTGGCTGTATCAACCACATGCATATGCAGTCATCTTACAGGATAAAAGCAAGGAGCGATCGTACCGGGTGATTGAACCTGAACTCTCCCCCCGTGAGAGAATCATCCTTGAAGAGACGCATGAAACACTGCGTGATGTACTTGTCTATGATAAACCGGTATCCAGGGGAGATCTTTTCCTTGAATATGGTGAAGTTGCAAAGATAGTCAGGACGTATGATCCGAAAATTCACGATGATCGTCTCTCAGTCATCTATTATTATCTCCGGCGCAATCTGAACGGGTATGGGAAGATAGATCCCCTGATGTATGATGAGCTTCTTGAGGACATCTCATGCAACGGGCATGATCTTCCGGTTTATATCCATCACCGGTATTACGGGAGTATCCCGACATCTATCAGGTTTGAATCTGAGGAACTTAACCGGTTTGTTCTGAAACTCTCACAAAAAGCGGACAAACAGGTGTCACTTACCTCCCCACTCCTTGATGCATCACTCCCGAACGGGTCACGTGCCCAGATTACGTATTCAGATGTCGTTTCTACAAAGGGGAGTTCTTTTACGATTCGAAAATTCAGGTCCGACCCGATGACTCCGGCAACTTTGCTTGCATTCGGGACATATAGTAACGAACTTCTGGCATTTATCTGGCTTGCTCTTGAAAACCGTCAGAGTCTTATTGTTGTCGGAGGAACCGCCAGCGGGAAAACTTCGGCAATGAATGCGTTCTCTTTTTTTATTCCTCATAACTCGAAGATCGTCTCACTGGAAGATACCAGGGAGATCCAGATCCCCCAGAAAAACTGGCTTCCCGTACAGACCAGGGCGAGCAATTCGTTTAATGACCGGGGGAGTGTGGATCTTTTTGACCTGTTAAAGGCGTCACTGCGGCAACGACCGGAGTATATTATTGTCGGAGAAGTCAGGGGGAATGAAGCACAGACCCTGTTCCAGGCGATGAACTCAGGCCACACCACTCTTTCAACCCTCCATGCAGGAAATATTGAAGAAGCACTGAACCGTCTGACAAATGAACCGATTAATGTCCCCCCCGCCATGTTTGGGGCTTTAAACCTCATGGTCATTCAGACGTTTCATTACCGGGGCGGCAGGATGATCCGGCGATGTGATGCCATACACGAGATTGTCCTGGGCGAAGGTGACCGTGTAAACTGGAATACCCTGTATGAGTATAATCCCAAAAATGATTCTTTCAATAAAAAATTTAAAAAATCAAAGACTCTGCAGACGATTCAGTACATGCATAACTGGACCGA
>CAZEWE010000326.1:0-2113 GCA_964515765.1 uncultured Methanospirillum sp.
CAGGTTGCTGAGCACGCAGCAAAAACCCTGAAGAAGACCATCCTTGAACTTGGCGGAAGTGATGCCATGATCGTCTGCAGGGATGCCGACCTTGAAGCAGCAGCAAAGGGTGCGGTGTCTGGCCGGTTCTTTAACTGCGGTCAGACCTGCACAGCCATAAAAAGGGTTTTTGTTGACTCCGCCATCCACAGCCCCTTTGTCCAGCGGGTCAGGGAACTGACTGACGCACTTCACGTTGGAAACGGGCTCTCATCCGGGGTGGATATGGGACCGGTTCATACCGGCAGTCAGCGGGAGGCCGTCCACTCCCTGGTGCAGGAGACCGTGGACAACCACCTGGGCACCATACTGTCCGGGGGGAGTATTCCGGATGCTGCCCCCTACGATGAAGGGAGTTTTTATCTCCCAACCATCCTGACCGATGTTGATCCTGATGCTCCGGTCATGCGGGAAGAAGTATTCGGTCCGGTTCTTCCGGTATCCGGGTTTGACATCATATCAGACGCAATAGAACTCGCAAATGCAACACGGTTTGGTCTTGGTGCCTCAGTCTGGACCCATGACATGAGAACGATATCCCGGGCGACCCAGGAACTTGATGCCGGAATTATCTGGGTGAACCAGCATTTGAGAATCCCGCCGGAAGTTCCCTTCGGGGGTATGAAGTCATCTGGCCTTGGACGGGAAAATGGCCGGTATGCCCTCTTACACTACCTGGAAGAGAAGACCATTCTCATTAGCCCCTGAATACCATGACAACACGACAGGTCGGAGTTCATGTGTCCATCGCCGGTTCACTCTCCCATGCCTTTGACCGGGCCAGAGAACGGGGCTGTGACTGCTTTCAGATATTTACAAAAAACCCCCGGGGCTGGCAGGCAAAACCAATCGGAAAACCGGACGCAGATGCCTTTCTCCGCGAAAGTGAGCAGTTCTATCCGGGAACGATATTTGCCCATATCTCATATCTTCCCAATCTTGCCGGTGATAAACCTGCAATGTATGAGAAGTCAGTTGATGCCCTGTGCATGGAGCTTGACCGGTGTCAGATCCTAAATATCCCCTATTTGGTCACCCATCTGGGTCATGCCGGAGATGACGGAGCACATGGAAGGTCACGGGTTGTTCAGGCAATAGATACTGCACTTGAAGGCAGAGATCCCGGGACTATGCTCCTTTTAGAAAATACCGCCGGAGAGCAGCATTCGGTGGGGAGCACCATTGAGGATATTGCCGATGTGTTTGGACGGTGTGAACAGCAGTATCGGATTGGCATCTGTTTTGACACCTGCCATGCCTTTGCAGCAGGGTATGATCTCCGGAGCCCGGAATCGGTGGGTCGGGTTGCTGACCAGATTCAGGATTGTATCGGCCTCTCATCAGTCCGTCTTATTCATCTCAATGATACAAAGGGAGATCTTGGAAGCGGGCTGGACCGACATGAACACATCGGTATGGGAGTTCTTGGTGAAGCAGGAATTCGTTCCGTCCTCATGCATCCGGGATTTCTTCATATCCCCTGTATCTGTGAAACACCGGTTGATGATCGGCGCGGTGATGCAGATAACATCAGGGTCGTCAGGGAACTCATGCGGATGAGATAATGAAAAATAACCCTGAATAGCAGAGATTGAGGAAAAAATATTCAAATTGCCTGATAAAATTCTCTTGACTTCTCTTTTGAGTTTCAGGGATTAATAATTGAATCGGTGTGCAAATCTCTGAAAAACAGACTCCTTATCCGAGAACCTTATAGGGTCCTTTTCATAAACAACAGGTACAAGAATCTTCGGATATCCTGTATATGTCCGATACAGGTTGTCAGGAAGATGGGGAAGGTGTATGTGATGTCAGGAAAACCATTCCGATACCTGGGAACTCTCATCCTGGTAATTATAGTTGCGCTTTGTGTATCAGGTACAGCACAGCCGATAACTGCTCCTGCCGTGATCACATCACCCGGGATGTACGAGCTGACTGCCGATGCACGAGGGATTACTGATATGTATGGTATCAGGATCGAAGCATCTGATGTGGTGCTTGATGGTCAGGGTCATTTTCTGGGTGGAGACCAGCGTGACAAATCAGTTGGTATCTACGTGAACAAGTTTGG
>CAZEWE010000327.1:0-2076 GCA_964515765.1 uncultured Methanospirillum sp.
GGGCCCCGGGTTATCGGACAGGAATCATACCTTGCCATGCAGGAGATCCTTGAGGAGATCCAGACCGGAGCGTTTGCAAAGGAATGGATGCTTGAGAATATGGTGAACCGTCCGGTATTTACCGCCCTGACCCGTGCTGATGAAGAGCACCTGATTGAAGAGGTCGGAAAAGAGATCAGGGCAACCATGCCCCAGTTTAAAGATCTGAAATAAAATTGATAATCCGGTATACCGGAGACTATCTTATTTTTTCCGGAAGACAGAAGAGGTAAAAGCGCTCGATATCCGGAAGTATGTCAGATGCTCGTTTTCGAATTGACCTGATACTGTCATCCCGCTGGTTCATGCCACAGTGAGCAAGATTATTCCGAAGGTCTGAAATTCTGGTCCATATCAGAACCATCTCTTTCCAGTCATCGTACCGGGTCAGGTCATCAGAGTACCGGGTTTTCTCATAAGGCCGGTTTTGCATGGCAAGAGAACCACCGGTCAGGGTCCGTGAGACCTCGTGACGGATATCCGCGTCTCTCCAGTCAGCATCAAGACCCATCCGGATCATAAGGAGAGTGATCAGGACTTCTCTGCCCAGTGTGACGGCCTGAAGAAACAATCCTTTTTCCAGCTGAAACCCGATCAATCTGATCTGTTTTCTGACATATTCACCCATATTTTGCGCCATTTCCGGCTCAGCAGCCAGATCAGAAAGATCCCTGGTCGCGGCAAGGACCGGGATCAGGGAGGGAGCAAACCGGAGGAGTTCTTCATTTATCCCATCAATATCACGAACAGCACCAGAAGCTGCGTACAACGCATCCACCGGACGGGCTAATCTGACTGCATCACTAAACTGCCACAAAAGACCTGCCCAGCTTGTCAGTCTTACCGGTGGATTGGGATCCTCGCCTGACCGGTGAATATTTCCCTGCAGGTCATTTAAGAGAACATACATCGGTTCTGCATCAACATATTTCGTTATTGCCTTTACCCCGGCGATCCAGTCCAGGATATCCATCATGGGTTTCAGATCAACAAACCGGCAAAACCCGTCATCGCCTGTAGCAGGTGCATAGATCACCCCGGCAAGGGTGACATGGCGGACAGACCGGAGATATGATGCTGCAAGAAATGTCATGAACGGAAGGGAATGACACCCTGCGGTGATATCAAAGAGAATCTCTTCCTTATCCCTCACAACTCCACAAATCGTGCTGAATATCTCCCAGAGCTGAGACTCATCGGTCCCGAATGGTATCCAGAGCTTCTGAATGGGAATGTTCCGGCCTTCCAGTTCTGAGGCTAATCCTGCAGCAGTTGGATCAGAGAGACAGATGATTATTTCATCAGGCTCATACAGGTGAAATATTGCTTCCTGAACAAGATCGGTTTCAATGCAGACAGTGTCCCTGCAATATCGCTTTTTCACCCACAGACCCGGACCCGCAAACGAGATACACCGCATCTGATTCATTCATTTGTCCACAGGCCTATATGTACTTGAAGAAACCAAACGGCCAGCCCATGAAGATTGCATTTGTCTATGATGTCCTGTACCCGGAGACTATTGGCGGAGTTGAAAAACGTATTTTCGAGATTGGAACAAGGCTTGCAGAACGTGGACATGAAATACACCTGTTTCCCATGTTCGCTGGATCTGATGGGGGCATAATAATTCGGAATGGACTCATCATCCACCCGGTCTGCCGGCCAATGGGCCTCTATACCGGCGGGCGGCGTTCGGTTATTCAGGCACTGTGGTATACTCTTCACCTGTTTCCTGTCCTTTTAAAAGTGAAAGTTGATATCATCGACTGTCAAAATTTTCCATATTTCCCTGTGATAGTGTCCCGTTTGATCGGGTTTTTGAAGAGGGAAAAGTGTGTTATTACCTGGCATGAGGCATGGGGAGCATACTGGTACCAATACCTTGGATTATCCGGGATTGGTGGCCGGGTGATTGAAAAGATTGCACTTCTCCTCTCCAGTCTCTCTATTGCAGTATCACACCATACTGCAGACCGGATGAGAAATGAAAGATATCTTGGTAGTCCGGAAATCATTCCAAACGGTATAACCCTG
>CAZEWE010000328.1:0-2071 GCA_964515765.1 uncultured Methanospirillum sp.
AGATCTGTGATGAAAAGGATGTCCTCCTGATCCTTGATGAAGTGCAGACCGGTATTGGCCGGACAGGGAAGTGGTTTGCGTACCAGCATGAGAAGATCCAGCCGGATATCGTATCAATGGCAAAGGGAATTGCAAGCGGGTTCCCCATGGGAGCAATTGTTGCCCGTGACGGCCTTGAGTTTTCTAAGTCAGAACATGGAAGCACCTTTGCAGGTGGGCCTATAGCCTGTGCAGCAGCTCTTGCAACCCTTGATGTTGTTGAAGACGCACTCCCATCGGTGGCAAAAAAGGGTGAGCAGATGAAAAATGCCCTTTCTGCACATGAAACACGGATAATCGGCCTTATGGCAGGAGTGACCATCGGAGATTCCTGCCCCGCAGTTCAGCAGGCATGCAGGGAAAATGGTGTCCTTGTAAATTGTGCTGCTCATGGAAATCTCCGGTTAGTGCCACCTCTCGTAATCAGTACTGAAGAGATAGATCGGGGATGCGGAGTCATAAATGCAGCAATCGAATCGATCTGCTGACCTGGTCCGGGATCTCTACAGGCAGGGTACGAGTTACGTATTTGCAAAAAAGCCGGGGGAGATCGCAGAAGAGTTCGGGTTTACACGGGTTGCACGGCTTGCCAGTAATGAAAATCCCTTCGGGCCTTCTCTCCGTGCATTGGAAGAGGCACAAAAGGCACTCACATCCATGCACCGGTACCCGGATACCACCCATGCTAACCTGATCAATGCATTACGGAAGCATCACGGAGATTACTCCTTTGTAACCGGTGTGGGAATGGACGGGGTGATCGAGACCTGTATCCGGGTGCTCATTAATCCCGGGGATCAGGTTACCATCTCAACTCCGACCTTCTCCTTTTATGGCCTTTCAGCAGCTGCACAGGGAGGGAAGGTCGAAAATCTCCCAAGAAACCAGGATTTCTCTGTCGATATTCCTTCGTTCATCTCCTCAGCCAGACATGCAAAGATATCATTCCTTTGTACTCCGAACAATCCTTCAGGGACGGTAACACCGATATCGGATATTGAAGAGATCCTGGAGAGCATAGACGGAATACTCTTTCTGGATAACGCATACGTAGAATTTTCATCGGTGGATTACCGCTCTCTCATGAACCGGTACGAGAACCTGATCATCGGACGGACCATGTCCAAGGTCTTCGGGCTGGCCGGATGCCGGGTCGGCTATGCATTTGTTCCGGAGTGGTTCAGACCGATTTACGATAAAGCTGCAACCCCATTTACCCTCAACACCATATCAGCGGCTGCAGCAGCAGGTGCTCTGAATGACCATGAATACATCGAGCGGACTATCACCTTTGTAAAAAAATGGCGGGATGCGTTTACCCGGGAGACTGTAAAACCAGTCCTCCCAAGCGGGGCGAATTTTGTGATGATTGATGTTGCTCCGCTCACCGGTGATCAGGCTACCGATTTCTTTGCACAGAATGGTGTTCTGGTACGGTCATGCCGGAGTTTTCCCGGCCTTGACGATCATTATATCAGGGTGTGTATAGGAGAAGAATGGGAGAACACCCGGTTCCTTGAGGTATTTAAAAAAATATGATGATTGCGCTTACCGGGACACCCGGAACAGGAAAGACATCCGTTGCACAGGAACTTCAGAAGAGAGGAGTCCACGTGACCTATGCTTCAGATACCATTGGACCATATCGTCTGGGTGCAGATCCGGAGCGGGACACAGAGATAATTGATGATGAACGCTGGGTTTCAGAGTTCACACCGGTTGAAGGGATAATAGAGGGTCATCTGACGCATTTTCTCCCGGCAGACCGGATCGTTATCCTACGGTGTCATCCCGGTATCCTGAAGGACAGACTTAGCAGACGTGGCTATTCAGAAGAAAAAATTCAGGAGAATGTGGAAGCAGAAATCCTGGATGTTTCCCTGGCAGAAGCATTCGATATCCATGGTGAGGAGAAAATATATGAGATTGACACAACACACATGGACATTCCTGAATGTGCAGAAAGAATTGAGGAAGTAATCAGAGGAACTGCACAGCCGTCAATCGGAATTGTTGACTGGCTTATCACATG
>CAZEWE010000329.1:0-2044 GCA_964515765.1 uncultured Methanospirillum sp.
CTAATATCAAGGCTAAAAAAGGGGAAAGGGTACCAAGAATCAGGAGGAGGATCTGCTTTTTAAAAAGATGCCCGGCTCTGGAGAAGGAAAGGATCAGAAGTCCGGTACTGATCAGGAGGCAGATGAGATTATTAGCAACCGAAATCAGATTGAATGGCCCAAATTGATATGTTATTTGTGTTGGACCAGCCGGATTCATGGTTACGGATTGAATGAACCATGGAATCATATATGGAGATAGCGCAATAATTAACGCAAAAATTGGAAACAAAAAAATAATTGGGATTATTTTGCGTACGGCGGGATAATCAAAACCGGAATATCTGATAATAATTGATAACCATAACGGGGTGGCGAGGGTTGTCCCAATAAATTTAATTTTAAGCAGCAAAATTGCATCAGCCATATTTGAACTGCATATCAATCCTGCCGTTCCAAAACAATAACATGCAATGGAAAAAAAGAGCAGTGTGGTCCGCCATCTTCCAATTTCCGGACGAATCCAGTACGAATATATTGTAAATAGTACACTGATTAAACCTGCAAGGAAAGGTGCCAAAGCGATTGGGTTATAAGTAAGCATCGTTGGGTTGCGACTCCTTACAAATATCGAGTTATAGATAAGTCAGTATTCGCAATAGATTTTTGGGATATTCGCCAATATTCCATAAATCAACCGGTCAAGTCATACAGAATAATAAAGAAAACTGGTTTTTGAAATTATGACAATGAGACACAGTACTAGTGCTCATTACTAATGAGAAAAGATATATCTTTTTACTAATTAGTAATTAGTATGGTTTCTAAGGAGCTTCTGAGACATCTGGTTCGCCAGCAGAAGACACGAATTGATCAGAAAGATGATTCAGTTCACCGTAATATCCTTGATCAGGTCCTCAATTCGTTTGAAGATAACCGGGTAATCATTCTTACCGGTATCAGGAGATGCGGGAAATCCACGCTCCTGAAACAGATCATGCAGACAAAAATCCACTACTGTTATGTGAATTTTGAAGATGAACGACTCCTTACATTTCCTGCAGAAGAGTTCGAAATTCTAAACGAAGTTCTGATAGAGGTGTATGGACCATCTGATATCTATTTTTTTGATGAAATCCAAAATATTGCCGGTTTTGAGACATTCGTGCGGCGGCTTCAGGACGAGGGAAAAAAGATAGTTATCACCGGTTCGAACGCATCCCTCCTCAGCAGGGAATTCGGAACCAGGCTCACAGGGAGATATAAACTCTTCGAAATATTTCCATTCTCATTTGCTGAATACCTCTGCTTTCAAAAGGTAAACGTGAGAAAGGACTCCCTGTACATACCATATGAACGGGTCACCCTGATTACAACATTCGCAAAATATGTTGAAAATGGTGGAATGCCGGAATATCTCATTCATCATGACCCTGAATATATTAAAACACTCTATGATAATATCCTGTATCGGGATATTATTGCCAGATATGCTATTCGGAGACAACGACTCATTCGTGAACTCGTGGGAATTCTGATATCGAACATCTCACTCCCCTTTACGTATAACTCCCTAAAAAAAACTCTGGGTTTGACAAATGCCATTACAGTCAAGGAATACATCACCTACCTGCATAGTGCATACCTGTTCTTTGAACTGTCTCGATTTGATTATTCAGTAAAAAAACAACTCAATTCACCAAAAAAATGTTATTGTATTGATACTGCATTTGGGATACTTGGTGGTTTTTCACTTTCACCTAATAAAGGGCGGCTTTTAGAAAATATTGTTTATGTGGAGCTGCTTCGACGCGGAACGGAGGTGTATTATTTTCAGGAAAAACGAGAATGTGATTTTATCACAAAAGATGGCCCACAGATTACGGGAGCACTTCAGGTATGCTTCGAACTGACGAATGAAAACCGGGACCGGGAGATTGGAGGAGTATTGGAGGCTATAGAATTCTTTGGGTTAAAGGAAGGATTCATTCTGACCAACGATGAGGAGGATCTTCTGGTAATGGGTGAGGTTAGAATAATTATTATGCCAGTCTGGCGGTGGCTC
>CAZEWE010000330.1:0-2041 GCA_964515765.1 uncultured Methanospirillum sp.
GAAGTCAATCTTGCGTATACTGTCCTGAAAAATCCGACCCTTCGTGATGAGTATATCTGGATGTCGCATCATTATGAATTAAAGCAGATCGATGATTTCATCACGGAAGAGGAAAAATGTCCGGATGAGTTGAATGATGATCAGATTCAAAAATTAATCGCTGAAAAAATGCGTCAATTCGAGAAGACCTATGGCAGATTTCCATAAAAAAATCCCTGATAAAAACACACGAAAAATATCGACTAAAATTACAATTCTGTCATTCAATAACCGATGTGATGAGAGAATACCTTCGCTCAAACGAAACGTATGTGAATCTATCAGGAAAATTGCCTGAAATCATTAAAAACCCATGACAAACTACCCTGGCGGAATCTCATCAATACCAGAACAGATGCTGGTAACCACTAACCTCACCAAACGGTTTGGTGATCTCCTGGCAGTGGATAACCTGACCCTTTCAGTCGGAAACGAAATATTCGGTCTCGTCGGTCCGAACGGATCAGGGAAGACAACAACCGTTCTGATGCTGACCACTCTTCTCGACCCGGACAGTGGAGATGCGACCATCTGTGGATTTGACATCAGAAAAAACCCACGAAGGGTACGAGAATCCATCAGTTATGTTCCACAGGATATGGCAGTTGACGTCAGACTGAGCGGGAGGGAGAACGTCATCATGTTTGCCGAACTCTATGGCGTGAAAAATCCCGTGGAACGATCCAATGAGGTCCTTGAAATTCTTGATCTTCTGGACCGGGCTGATGACCGTGCAAAGGTCTATTCGGGCGGGATGAGAAGACGGCTCGAACTTGCCCAGGCCCTCGTGCATAACCCGAAGATCCTGTTTCTTGATGAACCGACCGTCGGTCTTGATGTTGCTGCCAGGAAAAAAATCTGGGAACATATCAGAACACTCCGAAATGAAGGGATGACCGTCTTTGTTACGACCCATTACATGGATGAAGCAGACCGGTACTGTGACCGGGTTGCAATCATCGACCATGGCAGAATTAAGGCAGTTGATACCCCTGCACAGTTAAAAAGTCTGATTTCACAGGATATCGTCACGGTTTCCATTACAGGGACATTTACCGGCATTGATGTGCCAGGAGTGAGATTTGCATATATGGAGGATGATACGCTCATATTTCATTGTGAAAACGGAGCCGCAGCTCTCCCATTGATAAAGGATGCCCTGTCCGATGCAGGAAACCGGGTTTTGGCTATGTCAGTCAGGCAACCGTCCCTTGATGATGTATTTCTCCACCTTGTCGGACCAGGGGAAGATATGAGTCCGTTTCAGTCGAGCAGATTTCGGAATATGATGGGGAAACGATGAATCCGATACTGGTGTACTGCAAACGCGACCTTGTCCGTTGGTTCAGAGGAAAATGGGGATTTATTGCAGCAATGGTCATGCCGGCTGCCTGGCTGATTTTTGTAGGTCTTGCTCTTCCCATCCGGTTTACTGATAATTACATTGATTTTGTTACACCAGGCATCCTGGCAATGACCATCCTCTCCGCATCACTTGCCGGTGGGGGACTTCTGATTCTTGACCGGATGCTCGGGTTTTTCAATAAATTCCTTGCTCTTCCTCCTCCCCGTGAGAGTATCCTATTTGGAAAGATCCTGGTCATCACCATCCGGGGGGTTATCCAGTCAACAATCATACTCATCTTTGCCTTTCTCCTGGGAGCCAGATTATATTCCCCGACTCAGCTTCTTGGCACATACATCATTCTCTTCATCTTCGGGGCCCTCCTCTCGGCTGCTGCAACTACAATTGCCATCTACCTGGATGATCATGACCAGTATGCCGCAGCAAATGCCATGATTTCAATGCCGCTCTTTTTCACCTCTTCGGCCATGATGCCCTATGATGTTATGCCGGATTGGCTGGAGCCCATCGCCAGGCTCAATCCCTTAAGTTATGCAATCGACGGCATCCGGATACTTCAGACCGGAGCGATACCAGTGACACAGATCAGTGTATTATCCCTGCTTTGTATCGGTGTCGTCATAATTGCAGTCCATG
>CAZEWE010000331.1:0-2035 GCA_964515765.1 uncultured Methanospirillum sp.
TCTGCTGAATCGGAGTAGAGCCTTCCTTTTACAATCTCGATATAATTGTCTGCAAGAACATCCCATGCAAACTCCCGTATTGCCTTCAGACCCTTGTCAAACTGGTAGGTTTCAAGTGATTCTGATACATCACGGATAGTCTGACTTAATTTGGTCAGAAGCCACCGGTCAGCAAGAGCGGTCACCTGTGCATCAGCCTTGTACGGGGCACGGTCAAGCTGCATCAGGGCAAACCGTGAGATATTCCACATCTTGGTAAGGAACCGGTTTGCAGCGACCACGTCATTCCAGTTAAACTGGATATCTGACCCGGTAGCTGCCCCAAGGGCTGCCCACTGACGAAGGGAATCAGCGCCGTACTGCTCAAGAATCTCTTCAGGGACCGTTACATTGCCCCTGCTCTTACTCATCTTGAATCCGTCTTCTCCAAGCACCATGCCGTTGACCAGGATCTGCTCCCAGGGCTTGCCGCCGGTGAGGGATACTGCACGAAGTATTGTGTAAAAAGCCCAGGTCCGGATGATATCATGACCCTGCGGCCTTATCTGTGCAGGGAAGAGGGGGGGAACTTTCTGCTTTCCGTCCCAGCCGGTAACGTGCATCACTGAGATGGAAGAGTCCATCCAGGTATCAAGGACATCAGTCTCCGGGATGAAGTTCGAACTGCCACATTTTGCACATGGCCGCTTTGGGGCATCAACTGTCGGGTCAACGGGAAGTTCATTCTCCTCCGGCAACATGATCGCACCACAGTCCTTACAGAACCAGACCGGGATAGGGGATGCAAAGATCCGCTGCCGTGAGATACACCAGTCCCATTCCATCTGGGAGATCCAGTTCTCCATCCGGAGGAACATGTGTTCGGGATACCATTTGACCTCTTTTGCTGCTTTTAATGAGGCTTCATGCGGGATCCTCACAAACCACTGATGTTCGGAGAGGATTTCTATTGGTGTCTTACAACGCCAGCAGGTCCCGACTCGCTGCTCAAGAGGTTCCTGACGGATCAGGATATTTTCAGATCTCATATCCGCAAGGATTGCTTCCCGACAGCGGGTAGTATCCATACCCTGATACTTACCGGCAATCTCGGTCATGTGGCCGGTCTTGTCGATTGCTTTTCTAAGCGGGAGATTGTGAACCTTCCACCAGATGACATCCTGCTTGTCACCAAAGGTACAGATCATGACGGCCCCTGAACCAAAGGAGGGGTCAACTGCTTCGTCGCAGATGATAGGTACCTCATGACCGAAGAGGGGAACTTTCAGGTTTTCGCCTTTTCGTCCCTTGTACCGGTCGTCATCAGGATGGACGGCAACTGCCACACAGGCGGCGAGCAGTTCCGGCCGTGAGGTTGCAATCTCAAGCCCGGAGAAGTTGAAGTAGTTGAGTTTTGTTGTCCGGTCGCTGTAATTGACCTCCGCAAATGCGATGGCGGTCTCACACCGTGGACAGAAGTTGACCGGGTGGTCAGACTGGTAAATCTGTCCTGCATGATACATGCGCAAAAATGATAGCTGGGTCTTGCCGAAGTAATCCGGCATCATGGTGATGTATTCGTGGCTCCAGTCGATGGAAAAGGCCATCCTGCGCATGGATGCCCGCATCTTCTTGATGTTTCCGATCGTTAGTTCCCGACACATCTCACGAAACTTCTGCCGGTCCACATCATTCTTCGTGATCTTATGGATCTCTTCAACCTTCACCTCGGTTGGTAGACCATGGCAGTCCCATCCCTGTGGGAACATGACATTGTACCCTTTCATCCGCTTGTATCTGGCTAAAAAGTCGATATAACACCAGTTATATGCATTTCCGATATGAAATTCCCCGGTTGGGTATGGTGGTGGTGTATCAATGACAAATTGTGGTTTTTCAGAGCCTTCTTTAAAGTAGACGTCCTCATCCTTCCACGTCTGCTGCCATCGTGTTTCCACCTCACGATATTCATAGGTTTTGGGAAGTTCCCGCAAGACCCGAGACATTGCCCATACGTTTGAAGGTAAAGGGTAATGTAGATGATGGAATGTCAGTC
>CAZEWE010000332.1:0-2027 GCA_964515765.1 uncultured Methanospirillum sp.
CGACGGGAAGTAGTGACCAGAGTCATCTGGCCTTGAGTTCTTTAATTGCTGCTCCCCGCTCTTTAAAAAGGATCCGATGTCCGCAGAACGGACACCGGACATTGATATCGATCTCGACCTTTTGTTTACACCGGGCACACTTATACGACCCAGGCATAGGAGGTTTACGCCTCCTTCATGGTCCGTTCAATAGTACGCAGGGCAACCTTCAGGTTCGGAGTGACCGGGACATATGCGCCACCGGCAAACTTGAATGAGCATTTTCTGCATTCCCATATGCCCGTTCCTTTCCGTTTTACTGAAACGGTATCACAGCGGGGACAGGTGTGTGTTGCTTTTGAAATCAGTTCAACATCACGTACTCGTTTTCTAATAAACCGACCATATCTCGGACCGAATCTGCCCGTAGAGCCGGATACCCTCCCCTTTGCCTTTACCATTTTTCTGGCCATATTCAAAACCTACCTAGATGTCCTTTTTTATTGGATTCAAATACACTTATAGTTACTTGATAATCTTCGTCTCTGCATCCCCATGACTGATCCGGTTAATCAGGTCGTAGAATTCATTCTGAATTCCAGCAGGGATTACCACGACACAGATCCATGACCCGTCCTTCTGCCACTCTTCTTTTTCGATGGCAGCCACGGCTGAGATCTCACCATATGCACGTGGTGCGTAATCGGGAGGGATCCGGATTGCAACCCTGACCTCGTCAAACTTGATGGGAATAAGAGGCCTGAGCGCTTTCATCGTGTCCTTTACCAGTTCCTCAAGGCTCCTGAATGGATCAATGTGGACTTTGGCCTCTTCCATTGCCAGTTCAATCCGTTGTGGCGGGTGCGGATGTCCGGTCTGGGGATTTACTGCATTACGCGCGATAAAGGTAATGACCTGTCTGCGTTTTTCTGCGGTCATCACCTTCCGCTGCTCTGAAGTAAGGTGAATCTCTCCCTTCTGAATGATGTGTAAGGCAACTGGTTCAAAGTCTGTGGTTTTGAACACTTTCTTAAGAGATTCCTCTGAAGCCCGTTCAGCCTGGGAAGCGTTCTCAAAGATCTGGAGTGCTGCAACCGCATCTTCAATAGGGATATCTTCTCCCTGCCTGATTTTCGCAGCCAGATCCGGATCTACCAGGATCTCAAACCGCTCACCATGGCTCTCAAGTTTTGCAACAACTGCATCGTCGAGTGATATCACCGGTCTGCCCCCTGATTCAGATTACTGTGGCTGCTCTATATAGGAAGCAACCTCTTCCCGTGCCATCTTCCTGAACTGCTCCTCATCCCTGGTAATCACTCCGATCTCAACGGTGTTCACATCGAACTTTCCTTCCGTTGCTTCGTGAAGTGCTTTCAGACCAAGGGTGATGGCGTCCCTTATGGAACATTCGTGTGTGTATTCTTCCTCGAAAAGTTTCATTACCGCAGGTCTGCCGGTTCCGATTCCGGTTGCCTTGTATTCAAGAAGGGTGCCGCTCGGATCTGTTTCGAAGAGACGGAACTGGCCATCAGAAATGCCGGTAATGAGCAGTGCAGTTCCATAAGGACGTGCCCCGCCAAACTGGGTATAGGTCTGCATATGGTCACCGAGCTTCTTTGCCAGGGTCTCGACATCGATCGGTTCGTCGTACGTGACCCGGTTTATCTGAGCCTCGATTCTGGCCCGGTCAACAAGTGCGCGTGCATCCCCGACAAGTCCGGATGACGCAACTCCGATATGCTCATCGATTCTGAAAATTTTCTCTATTGAATTGGCCTCAAGAAGGCGGGAGTTGATCCGTTTGTCAACTATCAGGACAACGCCCTCCTGGCATTTTATTCCCACTGCGGTTGTGCCGCGTTTGACCGCCTCACGTGCATATTCAACCTGGTATAATCTCCCATCCGGGCTGAAAACAGTAATGGCGCGATCATATGCGGCCTGATTATTATTCATCATAGTACAGGTCCTCAGTATCTTCTTCTGTTATGTACCGTGGTATCTCATGATAAATCCCCTTTTCTTTGAGATCTATCCTTCCCTGC
>CAZEWE010000333.1:0-2008 GCA_964515765.1 uncultured Methanospirillum sp.
AATCCCATGAAAAAAACGATGCTTTTTCTTTGGCTGTATGAGATATCGCCCAAAAACATTTATAGGATAACAAATTGAGAGATATCCTATGCAACTTGCCGAGTTCCGGGTCCAGAACTATAAAATTATTGAGGATACCGGATGGATTCCGGTCCAGAACCTCACCACATTTGTTGGAAAGAACGAATCAGGAAAATCTGCAATATTCCGGGCACTTTCAAAACTGAATCCTTCAGACGGTGAGGGGTATGACGGGCTGAAAGAATTCCCACGCCAGCGGTATGCTGCAGAGATTACCAGAACCGACTGGCCGGTCGCCTCGGGCAGGTTTATCCTCACTCCTGATGAGCAGCGTGATATATCTGCGATATCGGAATTGTGCAGTGAAGTCAGACATGTAGAGGTCACCAGGCATTATACCGGGACATACAGCATCACCTATCATCCGGATGTCGGGGTAGACCTTGTAACTCCTCCTGACCTGATATACTCTATTGAAAGTGCCATCGAGCATATCAGAAACCTTATCGCTCCGGAAGGGAAAGGTGAGGAACTGGGCCGGATAAAAGAGGGGCTTTTAGCATTTCTTGAAGAGCAGAAGAGTGCAATTCCAATTGACGGGCAGGTTCACAAACGGCATATTGCAGATCTTATTAATGCTATTAAAAGCAGGGCCAATGAACCCTGGCAGCATGATATCCTTGACCCGGTCACCGAACCGATGTACCGTCTGGTAAGGCAGATGGAGATTTTTGAAGGGCTCATGGCCGCTAACCGGTACGTGATTGAACATCTGCCAAAATTTGTCTACTTTGATCAGTACAATGTCATCGAGAGTGCCATTCATATCCCAACCTTTATCGCAACCCTCAAATCCCATCCTGATACCCCCGGTCTTCGTGCAACCCACTGCCTCTTCAGGCATGTAAACCTTGACCTTGACCAGCTGGACCGGCTCGGCTCTCACAAGAATGCCGTTGATGATAACCCAATCATCAGACGACAGGTTGATGAGCGGTCAATCCTCCTCTCAACAGCGTCAAACCTCATGACTAAGAAGTTCGAGGACTGGTGGGGACAGAGAAAGATACGGTTCAGATACGACATTGACGGAGACTACTTCAGGGTCTGGGTATCTGATGACCTTGATCCCTCCGAAATAGAGCTGGAACAGAGAAGTGCAGGTCTGCAGTACTTCTTCTCCTTTTACCTCGTATTCCTCGTAGAATCTGGGGATGCATATCAGGATAGCATTCTGCTCCTTGACGAGCCGGGGCTTCAGCTTCACCCGACCGCCCAGCAGCAGGCAACCCGGTTCTTTGAACGTATCTCACACGAGAACCAGATATTCTTCTCAACCCACTCCCCCTTCATGATCGACCTGGATCATCTTGACCGGGTCAGGACCGTCTATGAGGGCGAGGGCGGGAACACGAAAGTATCGGTATCAGAATGGCCTGCAGATCGTGATTCTCTCTTTCCACTGGAAGCAGCCCTTGCAACCAGGATTGCAGACAAGACCCTCTCTGGCGGAAAACAGCTGGTCGTTGAAGACACCCATGACCTCTGGTTGCTCCAGGCCATGAACTATGTTCTCCGAAGCAGGGGGAAGACCGGTCTTTCTCCGGATATCAGAATCACCCCGACCGGAGGGGCGGCAAACCTGATACCCCTTGCCCTGATGATGACCGCACATAAAAAACCGGCAGCAGTCCTTCTCTCAGGAAATAATATCCCACCAGGCGTTCTTGATAAACTCCCGTCCATGCAGATACGTGAGGGGAACGGCCTGCTCCTCTATAGTTCGTTTGTAAGCCACAAGGGTGCAGGGATTGAGGATCTCTTCTCACCTGAGTTTTATCACCGGTGTGTGAAAGACATCTACCCTGACCTTCCCCTTGGACAGATATCAGAAAAAAGCCCGGCCGAGCGGAATGAAGAGCGGGGTATTGCACTTCAGATAGCTGACCTGGTTGAACGAAGACAGGGAGAGCATTTTGAACGCTGG
>CAZEWE010000334.1:0-1983 GCA_964515765.1 uncultured Methanospirillum sp.
TTACCATATCTGAGAAGGGTTTGGAAGAGCGTTCGGTGTCGACGATCATCATCATATTAAAGTATCCCTGAACAATCGTCTGAGAGATATCCTCGACATTAATCTGGTTATTTGCCAGATAGGTACATACTTTTGCGATAATTCCGACTGTGTCCTTTCCGACTACCGTGATAATTGTTTTACTCATAATCCAATCAGACTGGTACTATTGGTTTTCATAAGGGATAATTTTAGAGACAAAACTCCGGCTATTTAACTACAGGGATAAATTATATATCATACCATCTCCATTTACTCAATATGACGAAAGTCTTTTTTGGTTTGCTTCTTCTGCTGGCGATAATCGCCCTGACTGGTATCGCTTTTGCTGAAACACCCGATATGGTTGGAACATGGACTGGTTCTGCCACTGCACATCATGAGGAAAGGGGTATTATCGAAGGCCCAGATAACTCAATCATTATGAATATCTCCGAACAGAAGGGTAGGATATTTTATGGTGACATTCAGATAATGAACAAAGATGGAACCTACCGGTCAGAAAAACTCGCCGGTATTATTGAACTCAGTGGTGAAGAGTTTATTATTCTTGAGCATGACCAGGGTATCTCACTTGGGGATTTCATCGGTCCGGATGAGATAGAAATCATATACATTGAGAATGCTGAAGGAGATGAAGCAGGAATTATTGCTACGAACCATCTCATCAGAAACAAGGCTGAAACTGCAGAAACAGCAGAATCACCCTGAACTTTATTTTATTCCCATACGTATCTCACATATGAGCATTTTTTACTGGTAGTAGATCCACTCCGTAGAAGATATCGGATATCAAACATGATAACCATGATAAAAAACATACATGAATTGATAACCGGCCCATTATCATGCCAGCAGAGGATGAAATATACCAGTACTCTACCCCATCTGATCATATCGAAGAAGCTTCATTTACCTCCCGGAACGGTGAACGGTACTGGATATTACACCATCCGCAGAATAGAACTTACATCCGTCTAAACGAAAACGAATACCAGGCCTGGAAAAGGATTCGAGAAGGAAAAACACAAATAAACCTTAACTCAAACCTGCACGAACAATCTCTACTGACATCACTGCATGATGAAGGGTTTCTTCAAGCCGGAGACCATGAAAATCAGCAAGCAGGGAATAAGGGCCGGGATGAGAACTGGATATCTCATTACTGGGAGCTCTGTATCCCGCTTCCTGGCATGCACATTCTTTTTGACACCGTTGATAGAAAAATCGGGCGGGTGCTTCGGTCCTGGTGGTTTCCCTGGATATTTTCGCTGATATGCATCTTTGGGCTCACCTATTTTCTCATAACCGAACCACTCCCCAGTTACCCGGTCCTTCAGGGTGAGGATTCACAACTGATTACCGTCCTTTCGGTATACGTCATCCTCATTACGGCAGCAATCCTCCATGTCTTTGGTCATGCCCTTGCCTGCAAGGTCTATGGGAGGGAGATTGGAGATGCTGGTCTTCTCCTGTATTATGGCATGCCCTGTCTGTATATTGATACGTCTGATATCTGGATGGCTGACCGGAGATCACGGATCATTGTCTCCCTGGCAGGACCGGCCGTAAACCTCTTCATCGGGTCTATATGTGCAATTCTGGTCATGGGGTTTCCAGATAGCGACGCAAGTTCACTCCTCTGGAGAGTTGCCTTCCTCTCCTTTGCCGTTGCACTCATAAACCTGAATCCACTCCTTGAATTTGACGGGTATTATGCACTTGCTGATCTTCTTGAAGTCCCGGATCTCAGGGAACGGGCATTCTCCTTTGTTCGAACATGGGGATCGAACCGGATCCGTTTAAGCAGAGAAGGGTGGTTTTTCCTCATGTATGGCACTGCATCTGCGGTATGCACCCTGGCCATCGTAGTTTTCGGTATATATTTCTGGACAGAGCATATGACCGACCTCATTACTGAACTGGGAAAGGACCGGTGGGAGA
>CAZEWE010000335.1:0-1979 GCA_964515765.1 uncultured Methanospirillum sp.
CCAAAAAACGGATTCAGGCCCCTCATAAATAACAAAGGAGCTCCATAGGTTACCCACATCCCTGCAAGGACTGATCTGCCATATTCTATCACCCATCCATATTGCTCATGCTGTATCAGTCCTTTCACCCCAAACCAGAATCCAAGAAGAATGATCATACCAATGACATAATTCAGGATATGATACCGGACCAGTAATTTCTGTTCAGGTCTGGGATTTCGTGAAAACAAAGCCGCTCCTGCTGCAGTACCAAAGAACAATCCGGCTCCGGCTAGCGTATCATGGGGGATGAGCGGGCTTATAGGAACACCGCTCTGCTGCTGGGCAAGGGTGAACCATGTAGATGGGACTTCCCATGATCCCAGAGAAGAGAGTGCCAGCAGTGAACAGACAAGGAGTATCCCTGATCCAATGAAAGCAAGCATGATCTGTCTGAGGGTCGATAATCCTGCAATTCTGATATCGATGGCTTTCTCACATCTGAAATACAGGATGAGAAGAAGAACCCCGATAATCATACCGCCGATGATATCAAGGGGGTAATGCACTGCCTGGTATACTCTGGCAAGTCCGATGAGAAGTATCGTACTGATACACAGTCCGGTTACCCATCTCTTTTTCAGCCATGCGGCAATAAATCCGAAAAAAACGACTGCATTTTGTGCATGACCGGATGGGAAGCCGAATGACGGATAGTGACTGAGTGCCTGTACTCCTGAACTGACCCAGTAGGGACGGGGAGAATGAACTAGTATCTTGATTATTTCACAGATTGCCCCGCTGATGGAGATGAGGAGGAGCAGTCTGATCCCATGATGACGGTTTATGCACCAGATGATAACCGGGATAATAAGGAGGGAGAACTCCGGCTGCCCAAGGAAAGCAAAAAATTGGAGAACCGGATCATACTGAGGCAGATGTATCTGAAGCAATTGGATGATTTCAATCTGGGAGGTCATTATGGTACTTTCATATTGTGAAATAAATATCCTTACGAAAAGTTTCTGATGGCAGAGAACCTGGATTATATCCGGAAATACCCAATGATCATGTACAGTCAGGCAGGTCCATCTGACTCCATGGACTTATCTATAGTGACACCAATATACTTTTTACTCCTTTCGTGATCATGATGGCAGGGAATCCATTACGATACCGAGGACTTGTTTAATGGCTCAATATCGTGTTCTCATAGTAGAAGATAACAGAATCGAGGCTCTTGACCTGATAAAGATCATCGAGGCCCGTGGATATGATCTGGCCGGTGTAGCAAAGACCGGGGAAGAAGCAATATCCATCTCCAGGGAGAAAAACCCAGATGTCATCCTCATGGATATCCGTTTAGTCGGAGATATGGATGGCATTACCGCTGCAGAACAGATCAGCAGTATACAGAGTATTCCCATCATCTTTCTGACTGCATATTCAGATATCCGGACAATCAGACGGGCGACATCGACCAGACTCTCCGGTTTTATTACCAAACCCTTTTCTGAACATGATGTTACTCATGCCCTCGAGGTTGCCATATACAAGCATGAGTCCGAAAAATTAGTTCATGAAAACCGCCAGTGGCTCAAAACCGTCCTTGAGTCGGTGGGAGAAGGTATAATCGCCATTAACACAACCGGGGAGATACGGCTGATGAATCAGGCGGCCTGCACAATTCTTGGAACCCATTGCGATCTCATCGGTCACCCTCTCTCTGAAATACTGACATTATTCCGGTCCTCTGACAACCTTCCGGTTCATCTTCCCTATCATGTTCATAAAAGCACTCCTCTTTCAGAGATTGATTATCCGTTATATTTGAGTAAACCCTCTGGTTCCAGGGTCTATATTGACGGTGTGATCTCTCCATTGGAAGAGCCGGATCATGGCTGCACGGGAGTTGTCATAAACCTGCGGGATATCTCTGAAAGCATCGTGATGAAACGGGTCGTTCATGATGCATACCGGCAGATTGAGGATAACCTGGA
>CAZEWE010000336.1:0-1944 GCA_964515765.1 uncultured Methanospirillum sp.
TTTCTGCCGGCCATGCAGGCATCTTTTCAGATCTATAAGAGCGCTCACCCGAATGTCAGGATAGTCGTAGTGAACCGGGAAGGAACGATCATCGGAGACTCCGGATGAAGATTGTTGGTGTCGGATGCGGGCCGGGGATGCTTACCAGAGCCGCGATCCAGGCAATAAAATCAGCTCACCTTATTGTCGGCTCAGAACGGGCACTTGATCTGGTCAGGGATATCCTTCCAAGAAAAGCCGAAACCAGGGTCATCGAAAATTATAAGGGCCTCCGGACCCTGCCCGAACACGCAGTCATACTCTCTACCGGTGATCCCATGATTTCAGGCCTTGGGTTCCTGGGCGGAGAGGTAATCCCTGGAATCTCTTCAGTCCAGCTGGGAGCGGCAAAAACCGGAGTTACCCTGACAAACCTCTTTCTCATCACTGCTCATGGCAGGGATCACGATCAGGCAGTGGCTGACTGTTGCGACATGATAAGCGCGAAAAGGAAGGTGTGCATCATCGCCGACCCTGCATTTCCGGTAATTACCTTAGGACAAAAACTTGCTGACGTTGACCCTGATACACAGATTATCATCTGTGAAAACCTGGGATACCCGGATGAACGAATAACAAAGGGAACGGCAAGGAACCCTCCTGCATCTCAGGGAGGAATGTTTATACTGTTTGTTACAGTATCGTGAAAAATCCTGAAATTGCTGTGATTAAATTATTAGGAAAAGGGGATTGGTCTCTGCTCCCTTGGGGCAGTCAACCAGTGATATTGGGTATCACAGAGACCAATGGGGTCTTCATCGAACATTCTCCTCCTACAAGAACCTCATGAATTGATACACACATTTGATGGGGGGTGTGAAATGAGGCATTTCACATGTATGCGTCAGGTGTTATTCGGATGGGGGGTGTCTCATGCAGGTTGTCTTGCAGAGAGGTAATTATAGATTATCGTTGAGATATATTAAATTTAGCCCTCATGATCAGAGAGATTAGAATTTTGCTTTTAATTCAGGATTATTTAATTAGGCAACCCATTTTAGAATCAATTTAGTTTTTAATGCACATAAAATAACAAATTTTAAAATATATCACATGCCTATTAGCATATGTGAAAACGACTACCCGTGTCAAAAAGATCAACGGGCATGAATACCTGTATGAAATAACCTATTACTACGACAAGGAGACCCGGAGGACCAGGCAAAAGAGCAGATACCTGGGAAAAAATGTTGACGGGGAACCGGTCAGGGTCAGGGAAAAAGCAAAAAATCCTGAAAGGGTTTACTCATATGGAGAGTTTATCCCCTACCTTCAGGCGGTAAAAAGCCTGCATATCCAGGAGATCCTGGGAGCCCACCTGACTGACCATGAGGTTCGGCTCTTTTTAACCCTTCTTTATGCCGGCATTCAACACCCCGATGCCCTCCACTCCCCGGCTTCCTGGTATGACGGGACAGTCCTCCCCCGAATTTTTTCAGGCCTAAAGATTACCACCCAAAACATATCACGACTGCTCAAAAAACTGGGTGAGGGATCAATTCACCTCAGTATCTGCCGTTCATTAGCTCAAATACCTGAAAGTGGGAATATGCGGATCAGCACGGTGGATATCCCCATGGTCCAGCAGACTTCATGGCACAAAGGAGTCTCCCACCACGGAATAGAGCCAATTGCTCTTTTTAATGACAATATTGCAAATATTCCGGTTGGATACCTCTCATCTGCCCAATATCTCATAACATCAGACCTGGTGAAGGCAATCAATGCAGGAATGCACCTTTTCTCCGGGAAGAAGGGAGTTATTATTTCGGGGAAGAGTTTTGCCTCATCAATGAACCTGTATGGAGCAATCTATAGTGAAATACCCGTCATCTTCCCTCTTGATCCGGATCATGATCTTATAAAAGAGGAGATTAAGAAATACCGGACTGACCTGATGCATCC
>CAZEWE010000337.1:0-1907 GCA_964515765.1 uncultured Methanospirillum sp.
TCCCCATGCTCACAAATGAGCCGGGATCATAGGTCAGGAGGCTGTATACCTCATCAGAGAGGATGAAGGTGTTGTATTTTCTGCAAACATTCGCAATATCGTTCAGCTCCTCTTTACTGTACAGTGCCCCGGTCGGGTTACCTGGATTATTCAGGATAAGCAGGTGCTGGGTCTTGACCAGCCCTTTGAGCATCGCCTCAAGGGTTTGCGGGCGAATCTTAAAGTTACCTGCACCATGGGTATAGAGCCGGTAATAGGGGACGTTCAGAATCCGGAGCTGTGGCAGGTATCCAAGCCATCCGGGAGAAGGAATGATGACTGACCCGGTCACCAGCGTAAAGATAGAAAAGATAAGCCCTTTTGCACCATGACCGGTTATCACCCGGTATGGCTCAACTTCCAGGTCAAATCGTGTTTTGTAAAAGGATGCAACCGCTTCACGTATCTCACTGTTCCCAATCGGGTCAGCGTATGATCCCATACCGCTGTGAAGGGAGAGCGCTTTTTGGAGAGGTGCCGGAACCGGAAAGGGAGATTGTCCAAGGCCGAACTTAAAAACCTCTCCCTGACATCCTTTCTCCGCACACCGCTCCTGTTGCTCTTCAATTAATCGAAAATATCGAAGGTTTTCCGGTACCTGGATCCGGTCAACCTTGGCATCGATAATAATGCCGGCCATGTGAGAGAGTCTCACAGAGACAGCAATTAAACTTTCTCTTCCTCGTAGATGCTGACCGGCGACGGGAGGATCCCCGGCCGTTCATCGGTCATACATGAGGTATACGGGAGGATAAGGACATAATACTCCAGATACCCCTGGATAAAATCTGAAAGGCTCCGTGATCTCCGGCCAAGGATAAGAATTACCAGAAACTGGATGAGCATGCAGATACCTGCGATAAATCCGTAGATCATCAGAACAATCCCGATGACGAAAGAGTAAATTATCCTGATGAATAGTTCAATCCGCCCCGCCTTTTCTTCATATGCAAATATCTGCTTCATGTATCTCTCCTACCGTGTTGCCGGAATCATAGGACTTGGACCGGCTCCGGATATCACGATACTTGCAGTCTTACTCACCGGATCATACCGCCCGTTTCTGTCATCATCGATGATGACCGGCTCGACACTCAGGGTTGCATAGCCGGCGGTCAGGGCATGAATGTTCACTTTCGCAAGATTTGATATGGATAGTGCAGGTTCAACCTGGTTCCCAAGGTCAGCCCCCTGAATCAGGATGGTGCTGCTGTTAATATGCTCAACCTTATTCATGGACACCCATGATGGGAAGCTGATCTCGCCAAATGACGCGACGTAGGGGTTATCAAGGGTAAGGTACAGGGCATATCCTGAAATTCCTGCATCACATCCTTCCATGATGAGATCTATTGCCGGCTGCTCACCCGGGTTGGACTCGACAACCGACGGATTAAAGAAGAGGAGTGAGTATGCTGATACCGGTGCAATAAGGCCGGCAATCAGGATCAGAACACCAAGCACTCCGATAATATATGTCTGTTTCATCTGCATCACCTACACCATCTGGTATAATTTCACGACATCGCCAAATCCAATAAACCCGCTTTTATCAAAGTCGAACTGACCGATCGGTTCTTCTTTCATCGCAAAGAGGATCTGATCAAAGAGGAGTTTTGGATCTTCATATTCAAGCCATCCGTTTCCGTTAATATCTTCAAAGAGTCCGTCATCATCCGCGTCGGTCGGGTCAGGATAAAATCCGCCATCCTTGTTTGGGAATGCCTTCACCGGCTGATACGGGGGTTTTACATGGATGAAATTCTCTTTCTCTGCAACTGAGCTGAGACCTTCCTTGGATATTGTCAGAGTGATTGAATATTTCCCTGGTTTCATGTACAGGTGTGTCGGATTCTGCAGGGTTGATT
>CAZEWE010000338.1:0-1849 GCA_964515765.1 uncultured Methanospirillum sp.
TTGATAGTGTATCCTGTTCTCATAAATCAGTGTATTTCTATACCACATCTCTCTAATTAAAGATTTACCTCAAAACCAATTGATAAGCCGTATACTATCTGCAGAGACGTAGAACCCCTCTTCGTGTTCCAGGGTAATATGAGTTCTTATAAGCTCACCATCACTCCCAGGTACTGTGAGTCAACCATTGCAGTGAGATACCATCTTTATCAATGGATGATAATTATGAAATGATTCGGCTCGGCCATCTCTGATCATAACTCGTGCATACCATGAACCACACCATACACCCCCGGATTCTCCTCTGCACCCTTATTATTACGGTGCTCCTCTTCCTGGCACTCCTGCTCTTCGCTCCCTCCGTGTTCAACAATCTGGACCTGCACCACACAGGAACCGTCTATAAAGGACCGGTATCCCACAGCCCGGTCCCTCCTCCCGGGGTGATGCCGGTTGTCATCCTGAACGGGAGCCCGTATGAGATGGGATATCAATATGCCCTTCAGGTTCCGGAGTACATTGCTATCGTCAGGGACGCAGCCTGGGCAAGTGCCTTATCGGGCAAATCGTATGAAGAAGTTTTAGACTCTGTACAAACTTCCCGTACCTATATCTCTTCAGAACTGCGGCATTTCGATTTCATGCTCTTCTTCCAGGGTGTATCTGATGCCATGAACGTTCAGGGAATACCATTCACCCCGGAGGATCTTCTCGTTATCCAGAGTTATGGGGCCAGGAAGGGACCGGTTCCTGATGAGCACTGCACCACGTTTGCATTGTCTGATCCACATAACCGAAGCAGCACCTTCGCCGGGACAAACTTTGATTATTACCAGGTACCGGCCAATTCGTATTCTGTCCTTCTAGCTCTCTATCCGGACACCGGGATCTCTTGTGTCATTCCGACAGGAGCCGGACGCCTCGGGAGCAATGCGGTGGTCAATGATGCAGGACTGGTCTATCTTCTCACATCATCACCGGCGGATGATACCGGGGATTCAGGCCCTGGAATTACCGGATTTCTTGAGATCCCATATGTAGGAATGACTGCGAAATCTGTGTCAGAAGCGGAGACGATACTCCTGAATATAACGCGGGCTTTTGCGTTAAACCGTCTACTGGTTGACCATGCCGGAGAGATGGAGGTCATTGAGGCAACGCGGAAAAAGTATGCAATCCGGTCTCCAAATAGCACCGATACCCATGAGTATATCATTGCAACGAACCATTATCTCGACCCGGCAATGAATAGGTCACAGGTCCCCTGGGACCCGGAGCAGAATTATCCCTCAAGTTATTACCGGTATCTGACCGCTGAAAAGATGATTCGGGAGTATAATCAACCGGTCAATTCCACCTTCTCACAGGATATTCTTCAATCATGCAACTGGTGGGATGGCAGGGAATGGCACCGGGATGATCCTTACAGTAAAAACACGATTAACCGGTTCAGACCAGACGTAGGTTCTCTCTACTCATTCATTGCAGCTCCCGGTCTCCATCAGGTCCTGGTTTGTCTTGGAAATCCGGGCAAGCCCTGGTGGGGGACAAAAGCTCCGGGGCAGACCGGTACCTATGTGAAAATGCCGGTTGGGAAAACACCCGAATTCCTTGTGTATCAATTGAAAAATGATGCTGATGCCCGGATGTGGGAGACTGTGCAGGACATGGGCCATGAATCGTTTGAGGAGAGAGAGGATCAGTGGGCAGCACTTGAGGAGCAGTACTGGAATGGGGTATGGTGGCAGAACAGGGGAGTGCTTGAACAGGATCAGAATATGAAGATGGTGGCGTTTGGGAAAGCGGCTACGAATTTTTCATATGTTATCGCTCATACAGAAAAGATGAG
>CAZEWE010000339.1:0-1839 GCA_964515765.1 uncultured Methanospirillum sp.
CCCCGAAAGCCAAGAGTCCGGCACGAAAGAAGATCATCACCGGTCCTGATCTTACTTGTTGCATGGGCAAGAAAGGCAATACTGACCTGATCAGAAGAGATGCCTACCCCGTCATCGGTGATCCGGATGCGGGATATCACGCCATGAGCGGTTGAAAGTTCCACCGTAATTCGTGATGACGTTGCATCAATCGCGTTTTCGACCAGTTCTTTGACGATTGAAACCGGACGATCCACCACCTCACCGGCAGCGATCAGATGGACGGTGGATTCATCAAGGACCTGGATGACCGGGGAAGATTCGATCATAGATGTCGTGCCTTCTCCTGCAGACCGGCGAGGATACCAAGCGCCTGCATCGGCGTGATCTCATTGACCTGAAGCGAGCGGAGTTCTTCCCGCAGGGGATCCGGCCCTGACTCCCTGACCGGCTCTGTTCCGGCATCAAGAAGGATCATCTGGGTGTACCGCTTGACACCTCCGCCCATAGGATCCTCCCCGCTCATGATCCGTTTCATCAGCTCTTCAGACCGGGTGACAACCGAAGCCGGGACTCCGGCAAGCTGGGCTACATGAATACCATAACTCCGGTCGGTTGCACCGGGCACCAGTTTTCGGAGAAATATGACATCCTTATCAGTCTCCTTTACCGCGAAATGACAGTTCCTGACACGCTTCAGGTCTGCTTCAATCCCTACTATCTCATGGAAATGGGTCGCAAAAAGACATCGCGGCCCCTTTGACCTCTTTCCATGAAGGTGCTCGAGGACAGCCTTTGCAATACAGTACCCGTCAAGGGTGCTGGTCCCTCTGCCAATCTCATCCAATATGACCAGGCTCCTCTCCGTTGCATGATTAAGGATGGTTGCAAGCTCCATCATCTCAACCATGAAGGTGCTCTGTCCGGAGGCGAGATCATCAAACGCCCCGACCCTGGTAAATATCCGGTCAACAACCCCCACTCTGGCATAGGTCGCCGGGACATAACTTCCCATCTGGGCGAGAATAATGATAAGGGCCACGCTCCGCATGTAGGTGGACTTTCCAGCCATATTGGCCCCGGTGATGATGAGAATCTGGTCTGATCCTGCAGAGAGTTCTGCATCGTTGGGGACAAATCCTCCCCCAATACTGCTCTCCACCACCGGATGACGCCCCTCACGGATCAGAAGGGTTGGTTCATCTACAAGTTCAGGCCTGACATACTGGTGTTTGAGTGCTGCCTCGGCAAGCCCTGCATAGAGGTCAATCTTTCCAATGGCCTGGGCGATCTCCTGAAGAGCCGGGACCTCCTTGCTGGCCTGTTCAATAATATCTCTGAATATCTCCTCTTCAAGACTCAGCAGCCGCTCGTCAGCCGTTGCTATCTGGGACTCCATCTCGCGGAGTGCCGGGACGGTATACCGCTCGCCATTGGCAGTCGTCTGGCGGCGCTCGTAATCATCAGGAACACTTGCGAGATTTGCCTTGGTTATCTCGATATAATATCCAAAAACGGCATTGTATTTTATTTTCAGGGATTTTATCCCGGTCCGCTCCTTCTCCTGCTGCTCAAGGTCTGCGATCCATTGTTTCCCGTTTCGTGAGATGGTCCGGAGATGATCAAGTTCCTCATGATATCCGTCCTGAATCACACCCCCTTTTCTTATCAGGGCGGGGGGATCCTGGACGATAGATTTGGTAATAAGATCAGCCAGGGGTGTGATGTCCCTGATGCCGTCAATTGCATCGGACAGTTCTTCAGGAATGTCCTGTTCGGTTGAGAGGATGTGCTTAAGGTTTTTCACCGATTCATGTGCCGAAGCAAGGGTTACCAGATCACGCGGGCTTGCATTCCCAT
>CAZEWE010000340.1:0-1837 GCA_964515765.1 uncultured Methanospirillum sp.
ATCAAAAAAAATATCTCTCTTTGCAGATGAATATTCTTTGGCCCTTCCTTTTGAGTCTCGAACTCGTTTTAAAGGGGGCCATCTCTTTTCCTGATTATTTATTATGGTCAATGATTATCATTCATATTTCAGCAGATATTCTGGATTGATAGCTTTTATTGACAATCTCCCAATCTCCGGATCCTTCTCCTCTTTCAAAGGCCGGATAACAATACCCTCCCGGAAAATTTTTGGATTTAGCATACTTCTACCCCGTGCCATCTCCACAATCAGATCAATATTATTACTGAGAATGCCCGTTCCAACCTCCGGAACCATCTTCAACTGATATTTAGCACAGAACAATTTCGTCTCTTCATGGGTATAAAACCGGTAATTATCAATCTCAAAAATATTGAATATATAGATATCCTGACCCTCAAGCTGATATCGGTTTTTATTCAGTCCGGTCCCGATTATCTCCCCCTGTAGTGCAAGGTTCTGGGGATATCCTCTGAGTATATCTTCAAGATTATGCTGTCTGACAACCTTCCAGAGTGAATTACCCTCTTCTTCCTTGAGTTCAAGATTTCGAGAGCAAACGCCAAAATGAGGTTCATCCTCAAAGGAAGTCGTAAAAAAGACGGTCATGGATGAACCATCAATTTTTTCGGTGATTACTACCGGTGTCCCAGCCCACCGATCCAGAACACTCTGTAAGATCTGAACTCTTGTCTCATCAGTTTTCGGGATATATGAGGGAAAAGGTCCTCGGACTGTTCCACTGATACATGCAGGGATAGGGGGTTCATATTTAACAACATTCAAAATCTCTGAAACATCCTGACCTATCTCGTACTCACCCGGCCCAAGGATGTTTATGGGCATGACCAGACCCTGGGATATCTGCCCTCTGAGTTTGATGGTCCGTATCCGGTAATTATTCTTCTCAAATGAAGCAAACCGGGGATTGTTCTTATCTAACAAGCTGTCAATTTCAAAATATACGCATCTGTCACCGATATGAAACCCGTCATCTTTCCTGATCACACAGTGCCATCCAAGAACTGTTGCTACTTCAATTGCATCTGCATCCGGTATTGGAGAAATGTCTGATATCACCTGAACTGAAGCTAACTTTCTTGCCATATTCCTTATAAAATATATTTTTTGATAGATGAAAGAATATAGGATAGGTGATAGTGCAGAGTACCTATTACGAAAATTTTTGGATAAAAGAAAGCTCCATCACAATAGTATCGTTCATTTGAATTACCCGGTTATTGACCATCTCCATTTCAAGTCTTCATGATCCTTAAATAAACATCTGGCGGAAACCCTCGTTTTGTTTTCATCTAACTTTTCCAAAAATTAGCTGCTATTTAGTTATCACTCTCGTTATCTGATTGAAGCATTGCGGAAAAAAAGAGATTAATTCTGCATGTGTGAAGCATCTGCTTCACAATTTAAAACCGCGAAAAATTACGTAATTGGGTATATACACACACATATATTATTATTAGATCTATTGTGACGCAACTCGTACACTCACGGATGAACCCCTGAATTATCATCACTAACCAACATAATATTCACCTGTGACTGCCTGTTTTCCGCAATAAAGATCCAAAATTGCGATATTTTTGTTTTATGTGAAATCAGAATGATATATCAGAGCGGATCTTTTCCACACTCTGCTTCACTCTGCTTCACAATGCAGAAATGTTGCAACATTTCCATGCCCTTGACTATAGGATCTGACCACCCGATAATCCTGTCCAAAAACTCAGTTACATAAGGAGAGATCAAAAAATTCCTAACTTCACAACTATGAATACCCATTGCAGAAAACAGGATG
>CAZEWE010000341.1:0-1829 GCA_964515765.1 uncultured Methanospirillum sp.
GGGCTGATATGATGGATGTTATCTCGGTTCGTGACTTATTCAGGGTATACCGCCTTGGTAATATCGATGTTCATGCTCTGAACGGGGTTTCAATCGACATCGGAGCAGGTGAATTTGTCGGAATCATGGGGCCTTCAGGAAGTGGAAAATCCACCCTGCTTCACCAGATAAGTCTCCTTGACCGTCCTACTTCCGGGTTTATCAGCATTCAGAGTCTTGATGTGGGGCAGCTCAGCGATCGGCAGCGGACAAAATTCAGGCTGAAACATTTTGGGTATGTATTCCAGGACTATGCACTGGTTCCTGAACTGACCACTGAGGAGAATGTCTCCCTCCTGCCGATGGCTCTTGGAAAACCTGATGAGGACTGTCATGAAGCAAGCATAGAAATTCTGGGTGTTGTGGGACTCAAAGAGCGTCTTTCCCATCTCCCCCGTGAATTATCCGGTGGAGAGCAGCAACGGGTAGCCATTGCCAGGGCTATGGTGAATCAACCTGATATCATCTTTGCTGATGAACCATGTGCAAATCTGGACAGTATCAATTCAAAACGAATATTGGAATTATTCAGGCAGATTAACGAGGAGAATGGGCAGACGATAGTGATGATCTCACATGAGGATGAAGATATTGAGTATTTTGACCGGGTTATCAGGATATTTGATGGGAAAAACCTTTGAATGGACGCTGTACAGTATGTGGTAATGAAACGAACTTCATAAAAGTTCTCCTGCTTCTGGTCTGCCCGCATAACGCTTCGGAGTTCTGACTTCTGCTCAGAAATACCGGCCCTCAATAATTATCTCATTCTCTCTTCAAATCGTGTTGGGGTCTCAAATTTCAAATTTCTTTTAGATTCGCAGGCCTGATATGTGAAATACCTCTTCTACAGGATACATCTATCTATACCGGAGACAAAACAGAAACTATTCATACGACCCTTCTTACTGTATTGAAAACAGATTTTCTAAAAAGGTGATAACTGATGTTTACAAAAGTCCTGATACCCTATGATTTCTCTGATGACGCTGAATACATCATCAGGTGCCTGAAAAACATTCCCCGGATACGTGAAGTTATCCTGGTCCATGTCACCAGAAGTCTGTACCTTGTCCCTTCTCCGGAAAGGGAAAACCCTGAGGCTGACTATGCCCGGCTGCGACTTGAAAAGGTACGGGATCTGATCGACATGCCCAGGTCAAAAGTCCGTATCATTGTTGAGGAGATTACCGGAGGAGAGATCTCTGATGCAGTCATCCGGGTTGCAGAACGTGAGCAGGTCTCACTCATCCTGATGGGCAGAAGAGGGCGGGGAGTCATCGAGACAATACTGCTGGGAAGTACGGCATGGGATATTCTCCGGTTCTGTCCATCCAGTCTTCTCCTGATCCATCCACCTGAAAACGTTTCAGAGCTCTCACCTGGTGTCCGTTGTCCGGATATCTTCACACGGGCATTGGTATGTACTGATTTTTCAGAACCTGACATTGCAACTCTTCTTACAGATATTCTTCCCCTGGTTTCATCTGTGGATCTCTTCCATGTTGTCTCGAAAGGGGATACAGATGAGGAGATAAATCGTTCGGTGATGGATGCAGAAGAGAGGTTAAAAAGTATTGTCATTTCCTGCCCAGAGAAATCCATTCCGGTCAGAACTCATGTCAGGATTGGTGATGCTGCAGATGAGATAATTCGGTTCTCTGAAGGGGAGGATATATCCCTTATCGTGGTAAAGTCCACCGGAACCCGGGGGTTCGTGCATAAAATCATTGGTGGAACAACAGAGGCAATTGCACGAAATGCTAAAAAACCTCTTTTCATTCTCCGAA
>CAZEWE010000342.1:0-1796 GCA_964515765.1 uncultured Methanospirillum sp.
TTATTTGATAAACGTACCATTCTGGTATTCGGTAAATGCCTGATCCACTTCTTCCTTTGTGTTCATGACAATCGGTCCTCCCCAGGCGATAGGTTCTCCGATTGGCTTTCCAGAGATCCATAAGAACCGGCAGCCATCTTCCCCGGATGTCAGATCAAGGACTGTTCCCGAAGCCAGGAGGGCCAGATTCCGGTTTTTCAAAAAGACCGGATCTCCTATACCGACCGTACATCGCCCTTCAAACACATACATGATTCCGGTAAAACCAGGTCTGACCTGATGATAGAATTTTGAATTTGCAGGAACTGACACGTCAAGATATTCCGGGTCTGCAATGATCTCACGAACCGGACCGGTTAATCGTCCATACGTCCCTGCGATCACCCGGACTTTCGAACCATTCTCAAGAGTATCCACCGGGATCATATCGGGAGATATCTCCTGGTACCTTGGAGCATGTAATTTTTCTGACCGGGGAAGGTTTACCCAGAGCTGGAATCCTCCCATCTTCCCATCAACCGGCTTTGGCATCTCCTGGTGAATTATCCCTGAACCAGCCGTCATCCATTGAACCGCCCCTGCCCCGACAATCCCGGAATTTCCCATACTATCGCCATGCTCAATCATCCCGTCAAGCATGTAGGTAACCGTCTCAATACCCCGATGCGGGTGCCAGGGAAATCCTTTTAGATAATCAGCCGGGGAATCCCCCCTGAAATCATCAAGCATCAGAAATGGATCAAACCGGGGGATCTCATGATATCCAAAGGCACGATGCAGCCTGACCCCGGCTCCTTCAACAGTCTCACGTGCGATCAGAATTTCCTTCACCGGCTGATTTAACCCCATAAATCATAATCAGCGTCAGAGATATAAAAAATCTGGGTCCGGAAAAAACCTACCGGGGAATACCTGACTGCATGAAAAAATTCCCTTTTCGTCCATACGGGCACACATACAGGCAGAGTCCACAAACCGGCTCTTCATTCCTCTTTTTCATCTCCTGAAAATACCTGTCGCAACGCTCAGCGTCAAATCTGACTTCCCGTGGTTCGTCTTGCAGAAAAGGTGCTCCGGTGTATGCTTTAACCGGACAGATATCAACACAAGCCTGACATTCCCCACACTGCTCCTCCATTGGATCTGATACTGCCGGTAAGGGTGCATCGGTCAGAACACTCCCCCATCGTACCCGGGGTCCATAATCAGGGGTGATAAGCATGCAGCTTTTTCCAATCCATCCAAACCCAGCCTGTCGGGCAGCCAGTTTATGAGAAAATAATGAGCAGATACCATCATTATCCACCCGGACAGAAGCGGGAACGGGAAGAGCAGAATATCCTGCCTTCTGAACAAGATCAGCCACAACCGATGAGATACTATCCAATCGTGAATTTATGACCTGGTATGCATGATGATGATACATGATCTTTGCAGCCCTGCCCCCCTCTCCAAGCATATCGACAATCGATTGCTGCAATGCAATTCCAAACACCACTGCATGAGGATACCGGGCCATTTCTCCACCCTGCCTTATAACCTCATCCTGCACCGCTGTGAGATCTGCAATCCCGAAATATGTTGTTCCCTGCATCGTGCAGAAGGAGGAGAGGGAGTTATACAGGTCAGTCATGACACCTCAATTACCTTAAAACCCTGATTTCCAATGCAGTAAATGACGAACATCCGAACCAGTGCCTGTGGGTATTCACTCCTAAGCCCTTCAGCATATCCCATAATCTGCTTCGTATCTTCATCCCGGACTGAAAACGATTCAATAGAGGTATTCATCCTGG
>CAZEWE010000343.1:0-1763 GCA_964515765.1 uncultured Methanospirillum sp.
TCCCTTGATGAAGCACAGGCCGGGGCAATCCTTCAGATGCAGCTTCGCCGGCTTGCTGCGCTTGAAAAGCAGAAACTTGTCGATGAACGGGAACAACTGGAAGCTGAGATCAGAAAGCTTGTCGAACTGCTGTCATCAGAAGACAACATCAGGGCTGAAATTTCCCGTGAACTTCATGAACTTCGGGAAAAGTATGCTGACAAGAGAAGAACTCAGATAACCGGTGACCTCCAGGAGATTGTCAGGGAAGATCTCATTCCCAATAAGCAGGTTCTGGTCTGCCTGACTCACCAGAATTATGTCAAGCACATGGATGTGGATGCCTACCGGGTTCAGGGACGGGGAGGCAGAGGAGTCATGGGAATTTCCATCAAGGATGGAGATTATGTGGAACAGGCCTTTGTTGCCAATACTCATGACCATCTGCTCTGTTTCACCTCAACCGGACGTGCATACTGGCTCAGGGTCTTTGATATTCCTGAAGGTTCCAGGCAGAGTAAGGGGAAGGCGATTGTAAATCTCCTTGACCTGCGGAACGAGGAGCGGGTGACCGCAGTCATCCCGGTCCAGGAGTTCTCATCAGATCGGTTCTTCCTCTTCCTGACCGAACGGGGTATGATCATCAAGATCCCACAGGACGAGTTTGGACGCCCGAGATCTACCGGCGTGAATGCCATTACCCTGCGTGAAGGTGATAACCTGGTACATGTTATGGTCAGTGACGGCAGCCAGGAGATAGTTATCACCACCAAATACGGTCAGAGTCTTCGGTTCCATGAAGAACAGATCCCCCTCCGCCACCGCAATGCTCTCGGTGTCATTGGAATGCGGATGAAAGATGATGATATCGTCACCAGTATGACTGTTATCGAGGATGGGAAGCATCTCCTCACTATCACCTCTTCAGGGTATGGAAAACGGACGAACTTTGATGAGTACCGTGGTCATGGCCGTGGAACCATGGGTGTCAGAAACATCAAGTTAAAACGCAACGACGGTATTGTCACGGCATTCTCCGCAGGAGCGGAAGAAGAGATCATCCTGATGAGTGCAGAGGGTATCGTTATCAGAACCAGCGTTGAAAAGATCACGATACAGGGTCGTTCAACCCAGGGTGTGAGGATTATGAGACTTGCAGCAGGTGACCGGGTTGTCGGGGTCACCTCACTCTCTCCGGAAGAACAGAAAGATATCAGTGATGATATCCCCCAGGCAGAAATTATCGACGAGGGACCGGACGAAAACGGTTCTTCCGACGAATAAATTTTTATGCAATTTCGCTTTTTTAATTTTTCATTAGATGAGTATTAAGCATATATAATTATATAAAGTTAAGATATTTTTCTTAATTAAAACTATTTTGAATTTATGCTGACTCATTCAGTATCAGTTGAGAAAAAAATAAATAATGAGATGTAGAAAATTTGAAGGATGAAGTCAATAGATAATATATTTCTATTTTTTTCCCTAATCGGAGTAATTCTCTCTTTTTCAGTCGTATCAGCTGAAGTGTATAATATTAAAGGAACGTGGACAGGTAATAGTAATGGAGGAATTTCAAAAGATAATGGATTCTTTGATTCAAAGTGTTCTATTGATATAAAAGAAGTTAATTTCGGTGCCTTTGTAGGATCATTATATTATGAATTCGATGGTGTAGAAAAAACAGAAAATTTTGTTGGAACCATAGACCCTCAAGATGATTTCACTCACATTTTTTTCGCAGGTCATGATGGAGGAATTGGAATTGGGATAATATATTC
>CAZEWE010000344.1:0-1733 GCA_964515765.1 uncultured Methanospirillum sp.
CACCAACACATACATACCGTATGGTTTCTTTCTTTGGTGATAGAGACAGTTTGTATGCTGTTGGTGACGGATTCGATCTCATCGACGGCAGACTTTCAGAATTTGCAATAGCGGACATCTATGAAGAGATCACCGACCTTGAAAAACTACACCCGGATGATCATCGTATCCTGCTGACACGTGAATTATTACTCACCCTCCTGGGAGACCATGAAGAGGCAATACAACTTCTGAAGGGAACTGACAACCTGGAAAAAAGCCCGTTCTCTCAATTCAGGATAGCCAGACATTTAGGAGCACTCGGAAAACATGAGGAGATGAACAATCTCCTCGCTACGCTCATCACAAAACAGGAGACTCCAGGCGAACAGATCATCGCGTTCCTCGCTGCCGGAACACTTGATAAGAAAAGCGAAGCAGTAGACCTGTGGAATAAAATAATTCAAACCGAAGACCTTGTTGATCTCATCATTGACGACGATGTCCTGGAATACCCGGATGATTTTTCATGTCTCCTTTCTTTGCCCATTGGCTTCTCTGTAATCGGACTTGAGATCCTTCAAAAATATAATATCCGGGAGAATTATGAGGTAGAGATCTATGCATTTGTGTATTTCATAAAGATAATGCTGGACTGCATAACCGATCATATCTATCAGACACTGACCGATGAAGGACCATATGAAGCATTGCCAGGATTTATCGTAGCCGAAGCAATTGCTGATGAAGGATATTCCCTTGCATCAAAATTTTTCTCCTTCACTCCAATTCATAATACTGCAATAGATTTACACATACATACCAATCTCAATGAAATAAAAAAATACACGTCAGAATATTCCATCGGAAAGAAACTCATAGAATCCCTCCATACCGATGCCATACATGACCCGCAATTTCTCTCTCATTTACGGGAAGAGACCGGAGGAGATGAGTGTCAGATATTTGAAATGCTGCTCCATCTCAGGAATGCAGGACTTTCAGATCTCATAATGCCCCTGATTGAGGAGATGGAGAAAAGAAATTCAAATATTCGGATGGAAACCCGTGAACAATCCCGGATGAGGAATGCATTATGGGATTATACCATGGAAGGGAGATACACAAGAAATGATCCGGAAGATAATCTTCAGGATACACTCAAACAATTGTGGGAAAAAGGAGATAATACAGAAACGTTTGAGTTCCTGTCCGGGCATATACGAGCAGGCAGACTTCTCTCTGAATCCTCCTGGGCTTTTTTTCTGGCAGGAAAACTCGGAAGGTTTGATGAGCTGACAGATTTACTTCCCATGTATAAAGAGATGAAGATGAACGAAATTGTATATCTCCTGGAAGGATATCAGCATCTCATGCACAAGGACCTCAAACCGGGTCTGAACCTGATTGAGAGATCTATCCAGGCGGGACTCTATGAACCGATTGGCATGGTACTTCTTGCACGATTCCTGAACAAGGCAGGATATCCAAAACGGACTGTCGGGATCTGTGAAAAACTGCTGAAAAAATCATTTCTGAAGGCAACTGAAGTGTATCCTATCCTGGTTGAAGCATACCGGATGCAGGGGAAAGAAAAGGAAGCAGCAGCAGTTGAGGAGAGATATAAAGACTGCGAGTGAGTCAGTATTTCTAATAAATCACCTTAAACCCTTTTTTGCTCAAGATACCACTCGCAATCCAGGGCTGTACTTATCGTTTTTAATCCTGCCAGAAACCAAATTAAATCACCAGAT
>CAZEWE010000345.1:0-1720 GCA_964515765.1 uncultured Methanospirillum sp.
ATGATCTCTTCACACAATCCAAAGACTTAATTTGTTATTGCGGATGAAATACAGGTAACCGGATCTTTGTATAATGACAGGGATAAAATTTGAACAACATATGCCAACCGGATTATCAACCCTTGATCCGGTTTTTGATGGAGGAATCCCTCCAGGATCAGTGGTACTATTAAAAGGGGATATCGGTTCAGGAAAGATTGAGTTTGCATATAGTTCAATGATACACCTCTCTCACCTGATGGATAAGGAATCGAGTGATGAGAAGGTACTTATCCCAAAAGAAATTCGATATATCACCGTAACCAAGAGAAAAGAATCTATATTGCGTGAAATTTCTCAATCTTTTCATGAGGATTTTTTATCGCATATAGAGAAAATCCACTTTGAAGATTTATCTGATATCTATTTTGATACCAGTCTTGTCCCAATCACCTGGTATTCTGAGTACGATGACATTATTGAACGAATGACAGCGCGCCGGAAGATCCATGACAACCTTCTCACCACCCTTTCATTTACTCTTGATGATGTTCCCAATCAAAGTCTGGTGATCATTGATTCTTTAACGGAGATTGCAACCCAGTACATTGCCGCAGGGAAATGGCCTGATCTCTCTGCATATCTCAGAGGTATGCAACGTGTCGCAAAAAAATGGAATACATCGTTTTATCTGGTTTTAACCAAGGGGATACTGAGTCCGTACCAGGAGATTGAGGTTGCTGATGCTATGGATGCGGTGGTCCATTTCAAATGGGAAGAGTCATCGAGCGCAAAGCGGCAGCGTGTTCTGTATATTGAAAAATTCAGGGGGGTTATGATCCATCTTGAAGATCGTGATCTGGTCAAATTCGCCGTAAAAATTACGTCCGAACGAGGATTTGAAGTCAGTAATATCAGGGTGGTCATATGAGAATCCCATTAATGAGCATTCCCCGGTTCGGGTTTGGAATTAAAGGGCTTGATGAGATGCTCTCCGGGGGTCTTATTGAAGGTACTGTTTCCTCAATTATTGGTGCATATGGTACTGGGAAAACCAACTTTGCCCAGTATTATATCTGGCAGGGTCTGATACAGGGTCAAAGTGCCCTATACATCACTCTTGAAGAGAGAACCTCCAGAATTCTTGGATATATGGAAAACAAGGGATGGGATGTTTCTCAATATATGGATACAACCTTTACCATAGTAAATCTCGATCCATCGGATTTCAATCTTGCAATAAACAGTGTGAAAAATGAGCTCCCTACCCTGATTAAAAAGACCGGCGCTCATCGGGTGGTTATTGATCCCGTCTCCCTGTTTGAGGATCTGTTTCATGATGATGCCACACGAAGACGGGAAATGATGCGGTTTTTAGAGAGTCTTCGTGATCTGAACTGTACATCACTGCTTATTAGTGAAGCAGACAAAACCAACACATTTGCCAGTAAATATAATCTGATTGAGTACCTGAGCGACACTGTCATTCTTTTAAAATACGCTCGTGGGGGAGATGTAAATGATGTGCATCTGGCTATTGAAGTAGTAAAGATGCGTATGTCGCAGCACTCACGAGAGGTAAAACCATTTGAAATTCACCAGGATTCTGTGACCGTGTATACCGAAGCAACTGTCTTTTGATCATGCGGGTCTGCTGGAGAACGATTCCAAGTCAGCGGAACAGTATGGCATGTCTGTATGCTGCCTGCGAGCGGGCAGGATACACGCTTGATTTTGTGAC
>CAZEWE010000346.1:0-1703 GCA_964515765.1 uncultured Methanospirillum sp.
CATGGTTGCCGATTATGAGCTTCTGACCGGATCAGGCGGGCAGATACGTTCGGTGCATGAGAGTCCTGCTCTTCTCTCTTCATGCCCCTCCCCTGATGACGAGGATGCCTATGCAGAGATGTTTCATGGGTTTCGCCAGCTGTTGAGGGCCCTGCGGGACAACCGGGTATCCGGTCATATCATACACCTGAAAGAGCCCGATCCGTTTGAACTGGAACTCCTGTCCAGTCCGAAGACTCTGCTCTTCCTGGAGCAACCGACCCACGAAGATCTTGAGGAACTCCTGGAGCATACATCAGACCTCATCATCCAGGGAGAGATGATTTCACAGGTTGATGATCTGATGGACCGGTACCAGGTGAGAAATCTCATCATGTGTGATGCTTCAGAGCCCGCCCTTCTTGATGCCCTGCAATACGTAGACCATGACCATCTGAAGGTGGCAGGATATGGGGCAGGATCAGAAGGGGAGTACTGGAAAAAAGTAAAGGAATCTGCAGTTATTTTTGAATAGTGTCTGCGTATCTGGCAATTTTCTCAAACCATCGGTTCTTTTTAAAGAGACGGAGGAGAATTTTATCTTTCAGGGTAAAATTGAAGAATCCACCTGCTGCATTGGGATGACCGCCGCCGCCAAACTCCCTGGCAATTTTATGAGAGATGTTGGGAACTGACCGGATGGAAAATTTGCCAGACTGGGAGACCAGCACCTCGATATCTGATCCGAGTTCCTTTCGAAGGTAGGCAGCTGTCTCACTGGGGTATCCGTACATGGGAGTGACTATTGTGCGATATTTTGTGCCAAGAATGCTTGCTGCACGCTTGGTCCGTTCCATGACCCGGTTCATCTCCCGCATGATATCCTCATATTCGCTTCTGATCTTCTTGTCATCAAAGACTCCAAGCATGAGCATATCACGGACATGTTCCCTGTTTTCAAATCGCTGGAGGACAAGTCCCAGGACACCAGAACGGGGATCCTGGTGCTTCCAGAGGTCATAATCACAGACAACGAGAGCGATCTCCTGGGTGATCACATCATCCGGTGTCAGGTCACTGGCACATATGCCGCAGGCACACCGGCCAGTGTCAATATGGAGGTGATCAACGATGCTCTTTACCTGGCCGATCTCATCCTCATGCCACCGGTGATGATCCCGCCATTCTATCCGCCATCCTTTCTGTTTCAGCCTTCGAAGGTGCTGTTCGACTCCCTTTCGGTATGAAAGGTCGCTGATGGAGAGGGTGTCGCCTTTGCCTGCGATCTGGGAGATGATATCCAGGTACATCGGGAATTTTCCAACCGAACTGAATACTGTGTATACTCCTTCGTTCCTGAATCTGATTCGATGCACTGCATCAGCGCCAACTGCGTCAAAATCGTTATGGGTAAGATGAACTACTTTTGCTGTCCGGAGAGCGATATCTGCCTGGATTTTTGCAGTATCCGGTTTCGCACTCCGTCTCCTGAAAAACATCGGGATAATGTCAGTGCTCAGATGCCTTAATGGACGTGGTATTTGTCTTACCCATACTCGGTAGTTGTGTGCAAATATGAGATTCAAATGAAAAGTATTAATTATGCATGAGTGTAATCTGTATAGTCGCGCCTCAGTAGCTCAGACTGGGAGAGCGCCAGACTGAAGATCTGGTTGTCCCCGGTTCAAATCCGGGCTGAGGCACTATGACAGTGTAGGTTCAAT
>CAZEWE010000347.1:0-1694 GCA_964515765.1 uncultured Methanospirillum sp.
ATGGGCCAGTTGGTAAATGAACTGATCTTTCTGAACCAGAAGAGATTCAACCTTTTGCGCATGTTCTTTCAACTCCTCATTCAGCTTCCGGATTTCTGCCGTTCCTTCTGAGATCCTGCCTTCCAGATCAGAGGTCAGTAACGCAAGTTCATCCTTTACTTTTTTCAGTTCCTCATTCTGGCTTGCAAGTCTCTCAGCCTGAGCCCGTGCCTTCTCTTCTGCCTGGGATAACAACTCCCGTTCCCGCTCTTTTCGCATCCAGAGGACTGAGAGAATGAGCATAAGAAGGCAGAGAAGAACCGTAATGATAACCGGAATAAGGACTGCCTTTAAGACCCCTTGTTCCCAGGATGTCGCATCAATGTCAATGCCAAGGACCGCATGGACCTTCGTATTGTCAGGGCCATATATCGGGACAAGACCAGTCATCCATCGCCCCCACCGATCTGAGAGCGGTCCTTCAACGGATTCTCTCTCTTCGGTGAACATATTCCTGATAAGGTCTGATGCTTCGGAATATTTCTGACCGGGATACGAGTACATGTCTGAAGTCTCCGGTTCAGAGTCAGCCAGGAATACCAGTTCTCCGTCCGGGTTCTTTCCGAGCAGGTATACAAATCGCGACTGGGGACGTCTTTCGGCCACATCAGCGAGGTATTTTTTTATACGGCCATATGCAGGGGTATTCAGGTCCGAAAAAGTCCCTTCAAGCTGATACAGGTCTTCCCTGATTATCCCGACTGACGCTATCCGGCTATCGGTGAGGAGATCCTGACGCATCTCATCCTCTTTCACAGTGGTGCTGACAAAAGTCAGGATAGCGCCAAAAATGAGTAACCCTGCCAGGGATATCAGGACAACATGCAGGAAAGACCGGTTCATGCTGGTATATGACTGATTATCCTGACTAGTAGATATGATATATGATCTGATTCGAAATCAGACAGAGAGAAATGGAATTGCCTGAACCAGAAACCAGATGCCAAAGATGACCAGCAATACCCCGCATAAGACAAGAATACCCTGATACATCCGATCGCTCAGCATCGTCTTACTCCGGTGAATGCTGACAGATACCAGGGTAAACCAACCAAGATCTGCTGCCCAGTGACCGGCGATGAATGCAACAAGTCCGGCAAAACCCTGGGTCAGTGAACTCACAAGCAGAGCGCTGCCAACAGAAAACCACCATATCCAGAAATAGGGGTTTGAAACACTGGTCAGGAGTCCTGCTAGTACCGGACCTGATGAGTGTTCCATACTGATATCAGAGGAGATAGCGGCTCCCCGTGCTCCGAAAAGAGTCATGCCACCAAATAGTATCAGGGCTGAGCCGCCAATCCCGGCAATTGCAGGGCGCAGGTCATCAGGAAACGAGGAGACACCGGCGGCAATGAGCACAACGATGACCATTTCAGCAATGATATGCCCAAGAGTTACCCGCGGTCCGCCAGTCCAGCCGATATGGAGGGCAGACCGGATGGTTGCAATCAGGGTGGGACCGGGAGCGAGTGCACCGGTCAGACCAATAATAAAGCCCATCAGGGCAAGCTCCGGGATACTCATACAAACTGTCAGTACCAGTAATCCTGAGAGCTCTTCAAGTATGTGCCACGATTGGGATGGCCGATCGGCAGCAGTGATGCACCACAGGTCTTTATGAGAGGCTGCGGGGTATCAGTATACTCAATGTT
>CAZEWE010000348.1:0-1630 GCA_964515765.1 uncultured Methanospirillum sp.
GTCCCTTCATTTCAGACATGGCCATGGACATCCCTCCAGGCGATGCAAACCCAAAACCCAGTGTTTTATTCATCCCGGTAGAACCACCATCTCCAAAGTTTTTCCCCATACCATCCATGAATGCATAATTGTTATCCCAGGGGATCCAGCTGAATGTCCCGGTATCCGGATTATTGTACAGGTAATAATTCCGTGCATTTCCTCCATACGTGTCCCAGTTTTTGATGAGCGTATTGGTTGCAAGCCAGGTAAGAAACTCAGAGACATCTAGGATTGACTCGAGTTCTGATCGCCATGTTTCCGGTTCTTCAATCCGTGTCTCCGAATGAAGGATAGTGTAGAGTTGTTCTATGTCAGAATAATCCTCTTCATCTTCATTGGTTTTTTTCTCAAAATGAGAGAGATTGAGTTTTTCGAATGCAAACGTTGCACCTTCCTCCTCCGGTTTATAGAG
The DNA here is from genome assembly GCA_964515765.1 of uncultured Methanospirillum sp. GTDB lineage: Archaea > Halobacteriota > Methanomicrobia > Methanomicrobiales > Methanospirillaceae > Methanospirillum. Next base: position 455 of record CAZEWE010000348.1, read on the forward strand.
ATTTCCGGTTCCGTTTGAGAACTGAGTTCCTATAACCGTATCATCGATACTTTCAACCAGAGTATAGAGGCCAAAATATTCAAAACCATCTCCTTTGTCGATATTTACCTTGTAAAAAGCCGTCTCCGGAGCGATCACCCCTGCATCCTGAAAAATTTCAGGTGCCAGTTTCTCCCGTATGACAGACGCATCTGACATTCCGGATTGCAGATTCAGTTCTTTAAACCCGAAAAATTTCTGATTTTTTGTCTCCGGGAACTCATCCTCATAGTGATCCATATCCACTTTCAGGGATATCTTCCCGATTCCCTCGCTCCATGCAGTCATCAGGGAATTTACTCCCTTATACCTGATACCGACATGATCCCAGGTTTCGTTCTGAAATGAGATGATGGCAGGAACATAGACTGGATCTTCCTGATTCAGAAAACCAGGGCCATTTTCACCAGGTGGTTTTGGCATATCCATTCCTGCTGATCTATTAATATCAGGCATGTTTTCACCAGGGCCACCCCTTGGTCCGGGTCCGGGCATACTCCCGCTTCCAAACTCCCCGTACTTGGTCGTCATGTCTTCCTGCATTTTGTTCCAGGATTCGGGGCTGATGGTGATATAGATCACACGGATTTCATCATCCGAAAAGACCGTATCATAGTCGGGATTCGAATCTGATGCACGGGAGTTTGAACTTTCATTCACATCAGCACTTCCTGGCTGGATGAGCAGGATGCAGATTGCAACAAGGATAATTGCAGTAATATTTGTCGAAAAGCAAATTCGTGTCATGATAGTCATATGAAATTGTGTGTATTCCATCCTGGATCAGGCTGGGTTTGAGATTATTATCTGACAGCCATTGCTGCCTGAAGACAGATATCTTACATGGAATTGAATATATAAAAAGCAGATTCAGATGGTTGAAAGATACAACGTGTTGGTATGACATTCCAAACTAATGAGATTAAGAAATTGGATCCAATTCAACACTAATCAAATTGAAAGTAAATCCTTTCCTCATAGGTTTTGTTCCGCTTTTTATTCTCCATTGACCCCGGTAGCAGGCGATCGAATAAAAACACTACCCAATTCTATGAGTCGGACCCGGGATTCATAATCGAAAAAGATAATGTAGAAAAAGCAATCCGGAATAACGGTATCTGATGAAAATTTGATGAC
>CAZEWE010000349.1:0-1558 GCA_964515765.1 uncultured Methanospirillum sp.
GGAAGAGATCAGATCTCTGATATAGAGAGTCGTTATCAGCTGACCAACCCCTCCAATACCTTAACATTTCTCATTTTTTTCTATCCTCATCTCCCGATTTACCCGAATGACACACGAGCAGAGTGAAAGTTACCAATACCCTCCCTGAAGCCTTGATAAGGTGAAAAGTGAACCATTGCATTGACTTCGAGTATAGTAGAACAAAATTGTAACTTGACTTGAATCATACTATACATTCATATCAGATGCAATGTAATAGGACATCATGCAGGATCTCTCAAAACTTGGGATCATGGCAATTCTCCATGACTGGAATTACTGGGACAGGGATTTTCCAAAGGTTATTCCCCGGCCAGAATATCAGGAGAAGATGCAGCGGCTGCGAAGGTCGGATGAGATCATTGTGCTGACCGGCATGAGGAGAAGTGGAAAATCAACACTCCTCAAACAGGAGATGGAGGATCTTGCCAGAGACCATAACAAGACCCAGCTTCTGTACATCAATTTTGAGGACCCGCGATTCCCACCAGCGATGGATAGTTCAATACTTGACCAGATTCTTGCAACATACCGGGAGAATATAAATCCGGATAAGGAAGTGTATCTGTTCCTTGATGAAGTGCAGAATGTCCAATCCTGGGAAAAGTGGGTTGTAACGGCCTATGAATTGCAAAAGGCCAGAATATATCTGACTGGATCATCATCCACACTCCTTTCCGGTGAGATTGCCTCATCCATCAGCGGGCGATATCTCAAAATTGACGTGTATCCATTAACGTTTCAGGAGTACCTGCTCTTTCACGACATATCATGCACCAGCATCAATGAGTATACCACAAACCGAACGATGATTAACCGTTTGTTTACCGGATACCTGACCTGGGGTGGTTTTCCCAAGGTAACAATGCTTGAAGAAGACCTGAAAAAGGAAGAGTTATTGTCATATTTTCATACGATATTACTCAGGGATATCATGGGGAGATATAAACTGCGTAATTATGATATCCTGCTCAAATTGGTTGAATATCTTCTCACAAATGATACAAAGCAGAATAATATCCACAGCATCAGCAAGGCTCTAGCAATAAGTTATGAAACAACCCATGACTACATTGATTATCTGAAACAGGTGTATTTCTTCTTTGAAGTCAGAAATTTTCATTATTCATTGAAAAAACAACTGGTGTCGGATATCAAATTTTATGCCCTTGATACCGGATTTGTAAATTCAGTTGCTTTTTCTTTTTCGGAGAATATTGGAAGACTGTATGAGAATGTCGTATGTAATGCACTCATCAGAAAAGGGAGACAGATATTTTTCTTTCGTGATGCTACTCATGAATGTGATTTTGTTGTGAAGGAGGGGACCAGAGTCACGAAGGCAATTCAGGTCTGCTACCACCTGACCGATCAGAACTTGAAACGAGAGATAGGAGGCCTGGTTTCTGCATGTAAAGCTTTTGACCTGGATTGCGGGTATATTATCACTGAACAGGCTGACAGGATCATGGAGGAAGATGGAGTGGAGATCCGGATAGTCCCGATTGTTGAGTATTTA
>CAZEWE010000350.1:0-1514 GCA_964515765.1 uncultured Methanospirillum sp.
AGCTGACAATGAAGCCGGATGTCGGGTTTCAGGCATCAGAGGCATACCCGCCGAAGAACCCTGCCGTACTTGTCATCATGGGAGGGCTGGCCATGCCAAATATGCCGGTCACTGCAGACGATGTTGCATCGGTGATGAACAAATGGAACGGAGCAGGAGCAATTGGGATCTGCTTTATGCACATGTTTGAAAAGGCGGGCTGGCTTGATAAGATGCACTTTGATATTCTTATCGACGCTGACATCTCTGTAGATGTGACTTCTGAATAAGCGAAATCATTCTCATTTTTTTCAGGTAACTCCAATGCAATCTGAAGCAGAAAAAAATCTCCCGGAGCGTGCAAAAACTGACGTCCGTCATGTAATTCTTGTTCTCTCAGGAAAGGGCGGAGTAGGAAAATCCACCGTTTCAGTAAATATTGCAAACGCCCTTGCGATACGAGGTAAACAGGTTGGCCTTCTGGACCTTGATATTCATGGTCCGAATGTTCCAAAGATGCTGGGATTAGAAGATCATCAGTTACTTTCCGAAAAAAATAAAATTGTGCCGGTGCGGGTATCTGAAAAACTTCAGGTGGTGTCCATGGCATTTCTCCTCCCTCACCGAAACTCTCCTGTTATCTGGCGGGGGCCGATGAAGTCGAATGCCATACGCCAGTTTTTAGAAGACACAGCCTGGGAACCTCTTGACTATCTTATTGTGGATCTCCCTCCGGGAACCGGCGATGAGGCCCTTACGATCGCCCAGATTGCACCAAACATCACCGGAACAATAATTGTAACCTCCCCTCAGGCGGTATCAACCCTTGATTCATCAAAGGCCATTACGTTTAGCAGGGATTTAGGCATGGAAGTTCTTGGTGTTGTTGAAAATATGAGCGGGTATATCTGTCCTTCCTGTGGAGAAGCGGTGGATATCTTTGGGAAAGGCGGGGGAGAAGAGATTGCCCGTGAGATGGGTGTTCCCTATCTTGGGGGAATCCCGTTGGATATCGAAATCCGCCGATCCGGCGATGAAGGATGGGCATTTGTGGGGAAAGTAAAGGAGAGCCCGGCCTGGAGATCAATTGACACTATTATTGATGCCCTGCTCCTCCGCATCGAACCATAATAATTACCTATCATTTTGCATATGGGGTCCGGTATCTCACCCATATGGCGGTCCGGAATGCCGTATTTATATCCTGAAGTTCAAATTTTTGTATTGATATCAGGGAAGATTTATTGCACATATGAGCAATAATTATCTGGTATGATAGTATGTGTCCCTTCACGGGGTTTGACAGTCGATTCCCAGATGGATGATCGGTTTGGTCGTGCAGCATATTTCGCATTTTTTGACACTGATTCAGACTCAGTACGAGTTGAACTGAATCCCCATGCAGGAGGATCTGGCGGGGTTGGCCCGATGGCTGCACAGTTTCTGGTAAAAAATAATGTACAGATTCTCATTGCACCACGGCTTGGTGGAAATGCAGATGAAGCTCTGAAAGCATCAGGTATCACAGTCATCAT